>NZ_DBHHPX010000024.1:0-42714 GCF_057241865.1 Tractidigestivibacter sp. | reverse complement strand
GGTGCAGATGTATTGCCCTGATTGGCAGATTTAGGGTTGACTTTAACAGCCCTCCGTGCGCAGGACCAGCGCCACCTTCCTCGCGCCGTAGGGGGGTTGTCCACGTGGACGCGGTCTATCTCGGCCATCAGGCGCCCGTCGTCCGCGGGGGCCGCGCTGCCGCTGTCCCCGCGCTCGTAGTAGGCGCTGCTCCTGGCGACGCCCAGCAGCTCGCAGGCGTGCCTGCGCGTGAGGCCGTCGTGGCTGCCGGCGGCCGCCAGGGACCTCTCCCGGGTCGTGGCCGCACCCGTCGCAAGACCGGCGGAGGAGGTCGCGCTCGACGGCGGGCTGCCCGATCGTCCCCGGCAGCTCGTCGTGCTCCCTCTTCGCGGCTTCCTCCCTCGCCTTCCCCTCGCGCGCCCTCTGGGCCTTGCCGAAGACGTCGGCGGCGCCCTCATCCAGGAGCTGGTCGCGCCACTCGGCCGCCAGCGACGGCACCACGCCGCTCTCGCTCGTCACCTGGGACAGCGTCTTGTCACCCCTGACCACGTCGAGCGCGACCCGCATCTTGAACTTGGGGCCGTACCTCTTTCTCGTTGTCTTGTTCATGCAACAAGCCCCTCCCGTGCCCCCTGGCACATTGTCGGGCTTTCGGCAGCTCATGCTCAAGCGTGTCTAGATTTGGCCAGCCACATTAGGAGGACGCCGCGAGCCCTGGCAGCGTACAATCGCGAAGACACACACGACTACGGAGACCTTTGCTTGGGACAGCTTCGCAACATGGCTCACATCTTGCTGGCGGTGCTGCTGGCAACCACACTTGGCGCTGCCCTTCTCGCCTGCAGCGAAACCGGGGCAAGCGAGGGGGGCGTCTCGTCCTCCGCCACCGCCATTGAGCGGGACGGCAGCTACACGAGCAAGGAAGACGTAGCCCTCTACCTGCATACCTATGGGGAGCTGCCACAGAACTTCATCTCAAAGACAAGGGCGCGCAAGGCCGGTTGGGACCCGCAGAAGGGCAATCTTGACGAGGTGTGCCCCGGCAAGAGCATCGGCGGAAGCGTCTTCTACAACGACGATCACTTGCTGCCAGACGCCCCAGACCGAACATGGCATGAGTGTGACATAAACTATCAGGGTGGAAGACGGGGAGCCGAGCGCATCGTGTACTCGAACGATGGGCTCATATACTACACGCCGGACCACTACCAGACCTTCGAGCAGCTCTATTAGGAGAAGACGTGGCAACCGTGAAGATCCGCGAGGCGGGCCCCGCCTCCGAGCAGGAGATATTCCAGCAGATTGCAAAGAAGCTCAGGTTCCCCGACTACTTTGGCAACAACTTCGCAGCCCTTGAGGACTGTCTTGGCGACATGACCGAGAGCACCCGCGTCGACGTGGTGCGCTACCGCGATGACCCCGATCCCAAGCGCCGCGCCTTCTTTGGGACGCTTTGCGCGGTGGTTGCTCGCGTAGCCCTGGAAAACCCCAACGTGCATCTCACGATGTACGAGAAGTGCTAAAGTGAGTCGAAAAATCCTATCGATCGATACCTTGGGGGGAGCCATGGGGGTTCCAATCATCGCCAGCGCCGCCGCTGCCCAATCTGCTGTCGCAGAGCTGATGAGCAACGAGGCTGAGTTCGTCAGCTTCACCCTCACGGAGATCTGCAACGATGTCCAGGTCCCTGCCTCGGCGATTCATGACGATGTGTGCGCGGAGATTCCAACTGCCCTGTCGCAGTGGGAGCAGACCGTCTCCAGCAACGCTGATGCGGTCAACCAGATATACGCCCAGCTGCAGGAGGCCGATAACGCTGCCGCGAGCAACATGCTCTCCAGCCAGCCAACGGCTTGATTGGGCGCTCGCCTCCAAGTGTCTCACCCGCCACGGTACGAAGTCCGGTGAAGTTCATGCGAATCAATAAAACGGCTGCAACAGATGTGCTTGAAAGGAACGTGACCGAGCTAGACAAGCAGATTGACCGTTGCGATGCAGAGATAGACAAATTCAACAGCATCCACCTCGCGGGCTTCTCAGGAAAGGCGCCCCTGGCACTTATCTCCCAGATTCGCGGACAGGTTCCCGTTCTCCATGCGTACAAGGTCTTCTTTGAGTCACTCAGGGAGGCAGAGAAGGACAATGCATCCGAGATTGATTGTCTGCCGGAGACAAGCCCTGGGGTCCTTGATACGGACGAGGCACAGGACCGCATTGACCAGGCCCGGGAGGAAATTCGTCGGCTTGAGGACGAGCGCGACGAGACCATCGACAACCTCAATAGGGCAAGCATGCTCTGCAGTGTCATCACCATAGACGACTCTGCAATCAGTGCCTACTACTCACTATTGATCGAGGCACAAAACCTCATCATTCATCACTACGAGTCGATCCTAGAGGCCTACGACGCCTACGGAGTGGCGGCCCAGCGCATCTACGAGGGGGTGGATCGAGCGCCATTCGATACGGCACAACTCTCAGTCTCCTCCTACAACGCAACCCACTCATGGGGAGTGCGGGGGCTCGAGGCGTATCTCCCTGTCGACCAAGCCAAGCTCTACGAAGGTTTTGAGACCGTTGGTGACCTGCTGACTAATGACGTGACGCTCAAGAAATCCGACATGCAGTCGGTTGGCCTTCGCGTTGGGGCCGTAAAGGGAACGCTGAGCGGGGCAATAAACGACACAAGCGCAAAAGCGGGAACATTTGGAAAGTTCAAGCTTACCGGAGAGGGGAAACCAGAAGCGAAAGCAGGCGCATATATACAGGGTGAATATACGTGGCTGCATGGCAAGGCCGCCCTAGAGACCAATGGGGCGAAGGCGGACGCAGAGGGAAAACTTCTTACGGGAACTGCAAAGGGAGAGCTTGGCGGTACTCTCTTCGATGACGAAGGGAACATTCGTCCCAGCCTTTATGCTGGTGGTAAGATCTCCGGATCCGTCTTTGATATGGGAGGTAACATCCAAGCTGGCGACAAGCACAATAACGTACACGCCAATGGCAATATGAAGATTCTCACCGCCGAGGCGAAAGCAAACGCTCGAATTGATACAGGTGGGGTCACGGCAAAGGCCGAGGCCGGTGCCTACGCCGTGAAAGGCGAACTCTCTGGGGGAGTCACCGTCCTCGGCATAAAGCTAGATGTCAAGGCCGAGGGAGGGGCCGGAGGAGCAAGCGTTAAGGCTGGAGGAGAGGTCACCCGGCACTCGGCGGGCTTCGAAATTGGGGCAGGGGCAGGTGTGGGCGCTGGCTTATCCGTAAATATCGATTGGGGTGGCTTCCCTGCCGCAGTGAAGGACTACTCTGTAAAATGCTGGAACAGCGTATTCCATTAACCTGCGATTCCTGCACTATCTAGTTTCCTTGAACATGCTGGGCTCAGTCAGAAAGGACGGATTGGAATGTACGAGGACCTCCTACCAGTTGGATCCGTTGTCCTTCTCAAAGATGGTAACAAGCGCCTTATGATTACCGGCCGCGTGCAGGCCAGACGTGGTGACACGCATGTCTACGACTATTCGGGATGCCTCTTCCCAGAGGGGCTGACCGGTGTGGACTCCCTCTACTTCTTTGACCACAGCGCAATTGACACCGTCTTCTTCATTGGGTTCCAGGACGAGGAGGAGCTTGCCTTCAAGAAGCAGCTCAGCCAACTTGGGGAACTCTATGTCGACAACGATGGCAACATCGCGGCACGATGATCGAGTGACGATGCCAGAGGCAATCGCTGGTGCAAATGCGCACTACGCACACTCCAACTCTTCGTCAGAAGTGCTCCCGAGCAGGACACGTGCCGATACCGAGAGGCGCATTGGCGAGCTTGTTGCCGCTCGCAACAACGTAGCCGCGGCAAACGAAGAGGTCCAATCGTCGGCAAGGCACGTGCTCTCCGACATCGAAGAGCTGTCGTACGCCTTGGGAAGATACTTCCCCGACGAGCTTTCCTCACTTGAGAGCCAGATCAACACCGCTCGCCTCGACCTCGAAGAGAGTCTAGACAGGATGTATGCACAAGTTGGGATTGAGATTATCAATAGCGCCTAACCCATGCCCCTTTTGGATGCTCGACGATGCCTAACTTTGTTGCTGCAATTTCCCTTATCTTTAGGAGGACGATATGCCAGACGCCTATGCAATCGCGCACTTCCTGGCTGCCGGGAACTCGCCCGAGGAGATGCGCCTGACGGCGGTCGTCATGCTCTCCCTCGCGGCCGCCCTGGCCGTGCCGCTCGCCTGGATGCTCCGCAGGCAGGACGAGTCGGCCGGCTGCACCGCCCACGCCGTGGGCACCGTCGTGGGCGGAGGCCACGTCGCCTACGGCAACAACCTCATCCCCAGGTGCGCCTACGAGGTCGGGGGCGTGCGCTACGAGGTGGAGGGCCCCAGGTTCGAGTCCGGCACCTTCGCGCCCGGGATGAGGTGCAACTGCACGAGCAGGGAGGGCCTGCCGAGGACGTTCAGGGGGCCGGCCATAGCCGACAGGCTCGTGGACACCCGCTCCAACGACGGCTGGTACGCCATGAGCGCGCTCTCCGCCCTCTACCCGGTGGGGTCGGGCGTGGACGTGTGGTACGACCCCTCCGACCCCTCGCGCGCCTACGTGCAGAGGCCCGTGCGCAGGTACCGGGTGGGGATCATGAACCTCCGGGGCTGGGTGATAGGGCTGGCCGCCGCGGGGCTGTTCTCTCTCTGGATATCGATCTTCTCGGCATGACTGCCGTGCGACGAGGGTTTGGGAGTGGGAGGACGATATGCCAGACGCACATGCAATCGCGCACTTCCTCGCGGCCGGCGCATCGCCCGAGGAGATGCGCCTGACGGCGATCGTCATGCTCTCCCTCGCGGCCGCCCTGGCCGTGCCGCTCGCCTGGATGCTCCGCAGGCAGGACGAGTCGGCCGGCTGCACCGCCCACGCCGTGGGCACCGTCGTGGGCGGAGGCCACGTCGCCTACGGCAACAACCTCATCCCCAGGTGCGCCTACGAGGTCGGGGGCGTGCGCTACGAGGTGGAGGGCCCCAGGTTCGAGTCCGGCACCTTCGCGCCCGGGATGAGGTGCAACTGCACGAGCAGGGAGGGCCTGCCGAGGACGTTCAGGGGGCCGGCCATAGCCGACAGGCTCGTGGACACCCGCTCCAACGACGGCTGGTACGCCATGAGCGCGCTCTCCGCCCTCTACCCGGTGGGGTCGGGCGTGGACGTGTGGTACGACCCCTCCGACCCCTCGCGCGCCTACGTGCAGAGGCCCGTGCGCAGGTACCGGGTGGGGATCATGAACCTCCGCATCTGGGTGATAGGGCTGGCCGCCTTGGGCGCATTCTTTGCTTGGCTTGCGGTCAGCATTGCCTAATCGCGGCCCGCACCCGCGGAAGGGAAAGGAGGACAAGAGCCATTGCCGCCGCGTGACGAAGCCCGCACAACGTACTCACGACCCCCTACCGCACTCCCTGCCCCAGCGGCGGCATCGGTTCCCACGCAGGGTCGCGCAAGGCCTCCTTGGAGTCTTTGTAGCCCGCCCAAAGCCTTGCCCAGCTGGGGCCGAAATGCCCGCGGTCAACCAGGGCCAAGCGCAGGAACTCCTTGGCAAACGAGAGGAACGTGCCAAAGCCGTAACCCACGGGGTTGTAGTCACCGTGCAGCATGAAGTAGCGCGCCATGTAGCCGCGGTTGCGCATGATGTGGTAGCGGGTCATATCAGAGGTTGAAGAGATCTGGCGCATGCCGGACGCACCGACCTCCTGGTGACGTACCTCTCGCGTTCTTCTCAGCACAAAGTCTGGCACCAGCACGGGCTGGCACACCTTGCTGGCAAGGTAGCCGTAGACGGCGTCATCGTAGTAGATGAAGAAGCGGTAGTCGGGCAGGCCTATCTTCTCAACAACGCAGCGCCGGAAGAGCGCCCCCTCGAAGCACATCACGTTTACGTCTATATGGTCCGCACCGTTGAAGCCAGCACGCGAAAGCGGATTGTAGATGCACAGCGACGTCAGGAAATGGTGCTGCCAGAAGAAGGGCGTGCCATCATAGTCGTAGCGCTGGCCCTGCACCACATCATACCTGGCCGACCATGGCTCAAGACGCTCTAGGGCATCGGGAAGCACAGCCACGTCATCATCCATGACCCAGAACCACTCTGCTCCAAGCTCGAAGGCACGTCTCACGCCCTCTGAGAAGCCACCAGATCCCCCAGTGTTGGTCTCCTGCGGGTCGTAGACCACTCGTGTCGTCCCGCCCGCAGAGTCGGGCTCTGAAGAGGTCCCGCCCCACTGCGAGGCAACGCGCGCCGAGAAGTCCGCAACCATCTGGGCCGTCTTGGCCGAATCCTCGTTGTCCACCACCACAACGCGCCATGGCGCAACGGTGAGCTCCGCGATCGAGTCAAAGAGACGCCCCAGGAGCTCTTGTCGCTTGAAGGTGACTATCACGATTGCGAGACGATCCATGTGCCATCCAAGGTCGCGGTGGTCAGTGCGATATGCGAGGCGTGTCTCGGCAGGGGACCACGTGGCAGGCCGACACCGAACCGCTCAAGTCACTGTATTATAAGGTACGGCCGCGGACCCACCGTGGCGGTCGGCGGCAGGGAGGTCACGTGGAAGCCACGAATGCAGGCAGCAGGGCACCCAGGGGCAAGAGGCGCTTTGCGCACAAGGTGTCGGTTGTGGTGCCCACCTACAACGTTGAGCGCTACCTCGACCAGTGCCTCACAAGCATCCAGATGCAGCCCTTCGCAAACGTCGAGGTCATCTGCGTGAATGACGGCTCGACCGACGGCTCGCTCGGCATCATGCAAGAGCATGCTGCCAGAGACCCCCGCGTGCGCGTAATCGACAAGCCCAACGCCGGTTACGGAGCGGCATGCAATGCCGGCTTTGATAGTGCCACTGGTGACTACGTGGCCATCGTCGAACCAGACGACTACCTCACCGGCAACATGTTTGGCGACCTTCTCGACTTTGCCGACTCGCTCGATGGTGGCCCAGTGGACATCGTGAAGTCATCCTACTGGCGAATCTTTAACGCAGGGACCCCCCATGAGCTGCGCACGGTTTGCCTGTACCAGGACCGCGTGAATCCGCCGCGCCAGCCCTTTGCCATTGGGGACGGCGTCGCCCTGCTCGAGCATCACCCCTCGATCTGGACGGCCCTGTATCGCAAGGCCTTTCTCGATGGGCGCGGCATTCGCTTCCGCGAGTACCCTGGGGCCGCTTGGGCCGACAACCCGTTCCTGGTGGAGACCCTCTGCCAGACGGATCGCATTGCATACGTCAATCGCCCCTACTACAACTACCGCGAGGACACCGAGGAGAAGCTCGTGTCATCCACGCGGCGCGACCCCTTGCTGCCCATCGAGCGCTGGAACGATATGCAAGACATTGTCGAGCGCCTTGGGGTCACAGACGAGCGGGTCCTCTCGGCGCAGGCCAAGCGAGCCATCAGCTACTGCGGCCTTACCATCGACGCGGTTGGCCTTGGCTATCCCGGCGTGCGCGAGGCGATAGCGCAAACATACCAGAGGCTTGACTACGGCCTGGTGATGGGGCAGCCGCTGGTGACGCCAGCGGCAAAGCGGCTTTTCTGCGAGTTCACGGGCAGGCCCGACCCACAGGTTGGGCGGCTCTCGATGCTGCCCGCGGCGGCCGGCGAGGTATGGTATCGCCTGCGCCACACAAGCCCCAGCTACACGTGGTTCTCGATTGCGAGCTTCATGCGACACCGACGGGGGCGCATCGGCAGCAAGGGGTAGTGGATGACGCTATGAGACAAGGGGGCAGTCCCCTTGTCTCATAGCGACGTGCAGAACGGGCCCAAGCCCCTCTCGCCACCGCGCCTCATGAACGAGGCGAGAAAGCCTTCGGTGTAGGCGAGCCCCGCATTGCCGGATCTGATGGGACCTTGCATCGCTTTTGCGCCCACGCCGCGCGGACGCGCCACATCGGCGGCAAGACGCGCGCGGTCAGAGGAGACCATCTCCCCCACCAGCTGCCGCCGCTCCTCGGCGGAGAGGCCCGACCTGTCCGAGAAGACCCCGGTGACGCAGTCAACGAGGCACTCGAAATAGCGATTCTGGATGAGACCCATGCTGGTGGGATCCCCGTCGAGTCCCCAGTGGTGGTAGAGGCCCACGAGCGTTCCGTACTGTCGCTCGAGTGCGCGATAGTCCCGCACCGAGAAGCCCGGCAGACGCTGTGGCGAGCGGCCCTCGACGTAGTAGTTGATGTGTCCGGTGAGGCCAACGCGCTCGACGTCGCGCACGTAGCCGGCCATGAACGAGAGGGCGTCGTTGCAATCGCCGTCCCCGTCGGCAAACGAGAGGCCCAATTGCTGGACGCGCGAGCGCAGGAACAGCTTTGCGCAGGGCGACGAGAGGAGATTGCCTTCAAAGAGCTGCCAGGCACCAGCCCGGAAGTCATGCTGGGTTGGGAAGACGTGCAGAGGCTGGCCTGCCTCGAGGGAATCCTGGCGTCGCCCGTCTCGCAGGACAGATGCCGAGAAGCCCGCGATGGCAAGTTCGAGCGAGGACTCCTCCGCAAGACTCACGAGGTCGGCAAGCATGTCAGGGTTTGCCCATCCGCCCGCGTCAAAGAACACGAGATAGTGGCCACGGGCACGAGACACACCAAGGTCAAGGGCCCCTGCCAGGCCGCACCCATCGGCCTGCACCAGCGAAATGGAAAGGTCTCGCTCCGCGATGGTGTCGACGACGCTCGGCGTCCCATCCGTCGAGCCATCGTCCACCACGATGGTCTCATGGTCTCTCAGCGTCTGGTTCTGGATGCTCTCGAGGGCTCGCCGAATCGTGGCGGCATTATCGCATGTGGCGACGACAACCGAGACAACGGGTTCTCTGTGCACAGAGCCTGGCATATTCTGGCGCGACTCTCCTCCCCGAAGACCGTTTTGGTGGACTACGTAACAGCCCCATCAAATGTTGAGGAAAGAGTATCAGCCGTTCGTGAAGCCTGCGTGACAAACCCGGGCAACTACCATTACTACAAACAATGTGCAGGAGAGGGACACAGTCTGTGGCTCCTTGCCACCGTTCGCCGCCCCAATCGGAGCGCTTGGCTCACGCCCGAATCGCTTTATTCCCCATTGCTCACAAGCGTGCCCACGGCAAGGCCAAGCGATACCTGGTCAATCACGCTGTTGCCTGTCGAGACGCTGTTGCCGCTCTCGTCAGTGGTCGTCTCGTCCGTAACCGGAGCGTCGAGCCTCGAGAGGCCATCGGTCCCTGCCGACTGGACCTTCTCGGCAAGATCGAGGATCTCCTGCGTAGACATGTCGGTACGGATGGACGAGAGGAACTCGGAGGCACGGCTTATCAGCGAGTTGACCCCCACGCCGGCGAGCGAGCGCACCTCGTCCCACACCGAGTTCGTAGAGACAATCACATGCGTGACCGGCAGGTTCGCGGCCGTCGAGAGCGGCGAGACACACGCAGCCGCACCCGCGCTGTTGAAGAGTTCGGCCAGCGTCGTGTCCTGCCCGTTGTAGGAGACCCTCACGTTGGTGGGGATGGAGACGAGCGTACCCGTAGCAGCGGTCTTGTCGTAGACCAGAAGCTCTGCCGAGGAGAGGTTGGCACCACCGCTCTGGGACGCGTCCAGGCTGTCCGTCGTGAGGAGCAGGACGCCCATGAAGCTGTGCTCCGAGACGGTATAGCCCAGATCCGAGATGGAAGAGGTCTTGCTCACCGAGGAGCTTAGGCCCCTGTCTCCCAAGTGCGACTGCGCCTGGGCTCGTTGCCAAGCCGTGTTAACCACAATCCCGCAGGCGACAAACACAACGACAAGCACGATGGCGGCAATGAGGTTGCGATGCGGGTTGTCGCGAGGTACGTCGATTCGCTCGAATCGCTCACGCTGCCTAGCCATGGAACCCCTTTCGTTAGCCTACGCATGGAGCCGGGCATCCCGGCGTTTAGAAGAGAATACCTGATGCGGAGACGATAAGTCCCACGACAACCCCGACCGCGTAGACGAACGCGGTGATAGCGACGTTCTGGCGCAGGTTGTCGTTGGTGCGGAAGAGCACGAGAAGCCCAACGCCCCCGGAGGCGAGAAGCCCCGCAACCATGGGGCCCGCACTCAGGACGCCATCGAGGTAGAGCTCGGTGATGGCCACAGAGGCTCCGCAGTTGGGAATCAGCCCGACAAGGGCGGCCAGCAACGTTGCGCGCACGGGGTGGCTGCCCAGAAGCCGTGCGAGGACGTCTTCCCCCATGACCTCGATGAGCAGGCCGAAGAGGAAGGTGATAAACAGGATGAAGCCGGTCACCTGCACGGTATGGATAGCAGCAGAGCGTACGATGCCCCAGCGGCCATGCCCGTGGTGATGGTGGCAGCCGCGCACCTCGCCAGAGCCCTGCCTGGCCTCCTCCACGGCGTCGCTCTCCTCGCCCCCATCGTCATCACAGTGGCAGTGGGCCCGCTCGCAGAGCTCGTGAATGCGCGGCTCGGGATTGCCCACATGGCGCACGGCACGCATCACCGCATCGAGCAGGAGGCCCACGACAAGGCCAACGATTACCTTGAGCAGCACGATCGAGAGCAGGCGCCCCACGGGCTCCTGGTGAGCGAGAAACACGGGCACCATCTCGTCCGAGGTCGAGAGAATCACGGCCACCAGCGTGCCCGCCGTCACAACGCCGCCCGAGAAGAGCGTGGCGGCCATGGCTGAAAAGCCGCACTGCGGGATGGCACCGAGAAGGGAACCCGCCACGGGGCCCGCATGGCCGGCACGGGTAACCAGGCCCTGCATGCGGCCTTCGGCGGAGTGCTCGAGGGCCTCCATGGCCACGTAGGTCACAAACAGGAACGGGACCAGCTCGAGCGTGTCGAGCACCGATTCGATGATCACGTCGACGAATATGTCCAAGACGCATCCTCCATGAGAGGGCACTGGGCTACACCCAGGGCGCAAGAAGTCCATCGGGGTATTCTACTCGAACAAACGTAAGCCCCTGCGCCGGAGCGCACGGTCCCGCAGCAACTCGGTCGCGAGCGGCAAGCACCTGGGAGACCCACGAGGGTTCGCGATGCCCCCTTCCAACCTCGACGAGCGTGCCGGCAATCGTGCGTACCATGTTATGAAGGAACGCGTTGCCCGTAACGTCTATGGCGACAAGGGGCTCGCCCGCCTCCTCGATGCGCGAGACCTCCACCCGTTCGAGGTAGCGGCAGGTGGACTTCCCCTCGGCCGAGGTGGCCTTGCAGAAGCTCCTGAAGTCATGCTCCCCCACCAGGCAGGCCGCCGCCTCGTGCATGACGTCCGCGTCCAGGTTCCCCCGGTGCCACCACGCGTGATCCCATGCGAGCACGGGGCGTGCGTCGCCCGTCGCAATGCGGTAACGGTATGAGCGCGAAACCGCATCAAAGCGCGCCGAGAAGCGCGCATCGGCGCGGTAGAGGCACCGTATCGAGATGTCGTCGGGCGTCAACGCCACAATCGAGCGAGAGAGCGCATGCCCCGCAAGCCCAAGCTCCCTCTCGCTTACGGGAACGCTCGCGTACTGCGCCAACGCGTGAACGCCAGAGTCCGTGCGTCCGGCGCAGACCAGCTCGACCTCGCGACGAAGGACGGTCGAGAGGGCGCGACGCAGCTCTCCGGCAACGGTTCGCTGGGCGGGCTGTTCGGCAAACCCCGCAAACGCAGTGCCGCGATATCCCACGAGAAGCACGAGCGTCCCTGCGGCAGGAACCCCTTCCACCAGGGGGACGTCCCGCTCGGTACGGTCGGGCCTGTGCGTGGGTGGCGCGCACGGAGCGGCGCTCGGGTGGCTGGGTAGTGCACCTGTCATGTGGTTGGGCCCCGCTTTCGGCAGACGATTGCAACGCATGGAGCTTACCACGAGACGCACGCTCCCCAGGCAGGGCAGGGACCCCAGCCCCTCTGCGAGCTATCCCATCGTCGTGCACCTTCCCGACAACTAGCTGAAAGGGTCCCGGCCAATTTGGACGGGACCCTTATCGCCTCGATGGGAGGATGCCCTACTCGGACTTCTCCTCAGCCTCGGAGGCAGGCTCCTCGGCCTTGGTCTCCTTGGCCTTGGGCTCCTCGGCAGGGGCGGGTGCGGGAGCAACCTTGGTGACCGTGGCCTTGGGCTCAGCCTTGGCCTTCGGCGCGACGGCCTCGGTCACAAGCTCCATGATGACGACCTCAGCGCCGTCCCCCTTGCGGGGGCCAAGCTTCATGATGCGGGTGTAACCGCCGTTGCGGTCGGCCCACATGCCCTGAGCGGCCTTCTCGAAGATCTCGCGTACGACTTCCTTGTCGCCGATCTTGGCGATGGCAAGGCGGCGCGAGTGCAGGTCGCCCTTCTTGGCCCACGTGATGACCCTGTCCACGTCGGGACGGATGGCCTTGGCGCGCGACTCAAGGGTCTTGATGCGATCGTTGGCAAGCAGGGCAGAGACCAGGCTCTTCTTCATTGCCTTGGTATGGCTGGCATCGGTGCCGAGCTTCATGCCCCTCTTCTTGTTATGCCTCATGTCTAGCTTCTCCTATGCGATGCGAGCGGCAGCCTAAGCCTTGAGGGACAGTCCCATGGACTCAAGCTTGTCCTTGACTTCCTCGATGGACTTGACGCCAAAGTTGCGAATGTTGAGAAGGTCGTTCTCGGAGAACTCCACGAGCTGGCGTACGGAGTGAATGCCGGCGCGCTTCAGGCAGTTGTAGGAGCGGACGGAGAGGTCCAGGTCCTCAATCTGCTTGTCGAGCTCGGCGTTGTCCTCCTCGGCGCCCGTCGCGAAGATCGACTCGTCCTCCTGTGGCTCGTCGACGTCCGCAAGGCCCATGAAGGCCGTCATATGCTGGTTGATGATATTGGCGGCCTCGACGATGGCGTCACGCGGGCTGATGGAGCCGTTGGTCTCGACCTCAAGCAGCAGGCGGTCGTAGTCGGTGTGGCGACCAACACGGCAGGGCTCGACGAACTTGGCGCAGCGGCGCACGGGCGAGTAGAGCGAGTCGACGTGAATGATCCCGATGGGGTCACTCTCGCGCTCGTTGTCGTCACCAGAGACGTAGCCACGGCCAATGCCAATGCGCATCTTCATGGAGAGGTGCGCGTCGGTGCCGAGGGTGCAGATAACGTGGTCGGGGTTCACAAGCGTGAACTCCGTGGGGATGTCAAAGTCCCCGCCGGTGACCGTCATGGGGCCATCGACGTTGATGGAGGCGGTGGCCTCCTCGCCGGTGCCCATCGCACGGAACACGAGGCCCTTCACGTTGAGGACGATATCGGTGACGTCCTCGTAGACACCCGGCACGGTGGTGAACTCATGCTGCACGCCATCAATCTGGATGGCCTCGACGGCTGCGCCCTCGAGAGAGGACAGCAGCACGCGGCGCAGCGAGTTGCCCAGCGTGTCACCATAGCCACGCTCGAGCGGTTCCGCGCTCACGCGTGCGAGGTTGTCATTGATCTCTTCTACCGACACTGTGGGCCGGATGAACTCGGACATTACTACCTCCAAACTGTGCCGGCTTACTTGGAGTAGAGCTCGACGATGAGCTGGGCATCGATGTCGAGGTCGATCTGGTCACGACTGGGAAGCTGGAGCACGGTGCCTTGGAGCTTCTCGATATCGACCTCAAGCCAGGCCGGCACAGCCATGTGCTCGGAGGAGACAAGGGCCTCCTTGATGGGGAGAAGGTCCTTGGCCTTGGGTGCTACGGCGATGACGTCACCGGCCCTCACCTGGCAGGAGGGGATGTCCACGCGGTGGCCGTTCACGGTGATGTGACCGTGGAGCACGGTCTGGCGGGCCTCCTTGCGGGTGCGGGCGAAGCCAAGGCGGAACACGACGTTGTCGAGCCTGGACTCGAGGATGGCCATGAGGTTGTCGCCCGTGATGCCTTCGCGCTTAAGAGCCAGCCTGTAATAGCTGCGGAACTGCTTCTCGAGAACGCCATAGATGAACTTGGCCTTCTGCTTCTCGCGGAGCTGTGTGCCGTACTCGCTCTCCTGGCGGCGGCGCTGCCTGGGCTGGCGGTGAGATTCCTTGTTGATTCCCATGACGACGGGATCGATGCCGAGCTGACGGCACCGCTTGAGGACAGGCGTCCTGTCAACTGCCATTAGTGGTGTCCTTCCTAGCTACACGCGACGACGCTTGCACGGACGGCAACCGTTGTGCGGGATGGGGGTCTTGTCCTGGATGCCCGAAACCTCAAGGCCAGCAGCCTGGAGGGAACGGATGGCCGTCTCGCGACCGGAACCGGGGCCCTTGACGAACACGGAGACCTTGTGCAGGCCGTGCTCCATGGCTGCCTTGGCAGCGGCCTCGGCGGCGAGCTGCGCCGCGAACGGGGTGGACTTACGGGAGCCCTTGAAGCCAACGGTGCCACCAGACTGCCAGGAGATCACGTTGCCCTGGGGGTCGGTGATGGAGACGATGGTGTTGTTGAAGGTGCTCTTGATGTGAGCCTGGCCAACCGCGATGTTCTTGCGCTCGGAGCGGCGCACGCGGGTGGTGCGGGCATTCTTCTTCTGCGGCATTGTGTTATCCCCTTACGCCTTCTTCTTTGCACCGATCTGACGCTTCTTGCCCTTGCGGGTGCGAGCGTTGGTGTGGGTGCGCTGGCCGCGAACGGGGAGGCCCTTGCGGTGACGAAGGCCGCGGTAGCAGCCAATCTCCATCAGGCGGGCGATGTTTTGCCTCACCTCGCGGCGAAGGTCGCCCTCGGTGGTGTAGTTGGCATCGATGTAGTCACGGATCTTGGTGACCTCGTCCTCCGTCAGGTCCTTGACTCGAGTGGAGGGATTAACACCGGTAGCCGCGCAGATCTTGGTAGCGCTGGTCTGGCCGATGCCGTAAAGGTAGGTAAGTCCGACCTCGACGCGCTTGTCACGCGGAAGGTCGACGCCATTGATACGGGCCAACGTGAATCTCCTCTCAGTTACTAGCCCTGACGCTGCTTGTGGCGCGGGTTCTCGCAGATTACGTATACCTTGCCATGGCGACGGATGATCTTGCACTTGTCGCACATCTTCTTGACCGAAGGACGTACCTTCATGTGTCTTTCCTTCCAGTAGTAAGTACCTGTACTGGTAGTGCATCATGCCCGGCAGGTGGTGCTGCCTGGCCTATATCTTCTCGCCCAGCCGCAGGCGTGAATAACCAATCGCTGCGCGCAACGCCTACTTGTAGCGGTAGGTGATGCGGCCCCTCGTGAGGTCATACGGAGAGATCTCCACCACGACCTTGTCCCCGGGAAGAATCCTGATGTAGTTCATCCGGATCTTGCCCGAGATGGTGCAGAGGATGGTCTTACCGTTCTCAAGCTCGACGTTGAACATGGCGTTAGGCAGTGGCTCGACGACCTTGCCCTCAAGCTCGATAGCATCCTGTTTGCTCAAATTCAACCCTCTCAACGCTGTGACAGCGACCAAATATCTTACCTAAAATCCTCACAAACGTCCACGTTGCACTCAAATCGCACAACGTAGGCGCAGATCTGCGCTACGAGAGGGCGCTAGACGTCCCATCCCCGCCCTGCATGTTGCACCACGGCCCGATCTCGTCAGCCGTGAGGATGATGGGCCCATCCTTGGTGATGGCAACCGTGTTTTCGTAATGCGCGGCCGGAAGGTGGTTGTCGGTGACCACTGTCCAGCCGTTCGAGAGCGTATGCGAGTCGTAGGCACCCATGGTGATCATGGGCTCGATGGCGATGACCATCCCAACCTGCAGGCGAACCCCGCGTCCACGCTTGCCGAAGTTGGGGACGTTGGGGTCCTCGTGCATGACATGGCCCACGCCGTGCCCAACGTAGTCGCGAACCACCCCATAGCCATGGGACTCGGCGAGCTCCTGGATGGCAGCGCCGATATCGCCAAGGCGGTTGCCCAAAACGGCCTGCTCGATGCCCGCCCGGAGGCAGTCGCGCGTAACCTCGCAGAGGCCCTTGCTCTCATCAGAGACATTGCCAACATAGAACGTCCAGGCGTTGTCTCCTACCCAGCCACCAAGCGTGGCCCCGGTGTCAATCGAGATGATGTCACCGTCCTGCAGCGCAACGGCAGGCGACGGGATGCCATGGACAATCTGCTCGTTCACCGAGGCGCAGATACTTGCGGGAAAGCCACCGTATCCCTTGAACGTTGGGGTTGCGCCGTGCAGGCGAATGTAGCTCTCGACCACCTGGTCGATCTCTTTCGTGGTGACGCCGGGACGAACCATCTCCCCGGCACGACGAAGGGCCGCCTTGGACACAGCCCCGGCGGCCTTCATCTGCTCGATCTGTTCAGGCTCTTTGATGTGGATCATGCGGTGAGGAGCGCCTTGACGTCGGCATAGACCTCGTCGACCGGCCTGTCTCCATCGACCTCCTTGAGAATCGAGTGTCCACGATAGTACTCGATGAGGGGGGCCGTCTGCGTCTGATAGACATCAAGGCGCCTCTGGATCGTCTCGGGCTTGTCGTCGTCGCGCTGGTGCATCTCGCCGCCACAGCGCGGGCACACGTCGACACCCGCAGGTGCGGTGTAGCCACAAGAGCGGCAGGTGCGGCGGGAGCTTAGCCGCGTGACAATGACCTCGGGCTTGACGTCGACGAGAAGCGCGGCGTCAAGGTCGCGCTCCATGGCCGCGAGCTCGGAGTCAAGGGTCACGGCCTGCGCAGTGTTGCGGGGAAAGCCGTCGAGAATGAAGCCGGCCTGGGCATCGTCGGCCATCAGGCGCTCCTTCACGAGGTTGATGACGAGCGCATCGGGTACGAGCTTGCCGGCATCCATGTAGGACTTTGCCTCGAGGCCAAGCTTGGACTGCGCCTTGACGGCAGCGCGTAGGAGGTCGCCAGTGGAGATGTGGACGAGGCCAAACTCCTCCACGAGCTTCTGCGCCTGCGTGCCCTTGCCCGCACCCGGTGCACCGAGCAATACGATGTTCATGTGCATCCTCCTTCGAAAGAAGGGTGCCGGCCCCATGGCCGGCACCCAGCGCTACGGTTTGCCTACTTAAAGAAGCCCTCGTAGTTGTGCATCTTGAGTTGGCTTTCGAGTGACGCGATGGTGTCCATGGCCACGCCGACCATGATGAGCACCGAGGTTCCGCCGAACGACTGGATGAGCGTGTCGTTGGTGAACCAGAAGATGATGGTGGGCACCACGGCGAGAACGGCCATGAAGAGCGCACCAGGAAGCGTGACGTGGTCGATCGTGCTCTTGATGTAGGCCGCCGTTGCTGCGCCAGGCCTGACCCCCGGGACGAAGCCGCCCTGCTTGCGCAGCTGGTCGGCCGTCTCCTCGGGATTGAAGACCATCGAGGTGTAGAAGTAGGCGAAGAGCACGATGAGGACCACCGAGAGGGCCCAGTTGAGCCAGCCCGAGGAGAGCGCGTTGGCGACCGTCTGGATCCAGTCGATGCCAGGGAAGAACACCGCGATCTGGGCCGGGAAGTACAGCACGGCAGAGGCGAAGATGATGGGCACGACGCCAGCCGTGTTGACCTTGATGGGCAGGTAGGTGTTCTGCCCGCCCATGACCCTACGGCCCACCACGCGCTTGGCGTACTGCACGGGAATGCGACGCTGACCGCGCTCGATGTACACGATGAGCGGGACGATGGCGACGATCACAACGAGCGTGATGGCCGTGAGGAGGGCGTTGCCGTTGGTGGTCACCGAGGAGATGAGCGCCGAAGGCAGGCCCGACATGATGTTCGCGAAGATGATGAGCGACATGCCGTTGCCAACGCCGCGCTGGGTAATGACCTCGCCCAGCCACATGATGATCACTGCGCCCACGAGCATCGTGAAGACCACGATGGCGTTCTCGAGTGCCTCGGGAATCCCCATCTGGGAGAACGTCACACCATAGCTCTTGAAGTAGAAGAGGTAGGCGATGGCGTTGAGAAGCGCCAGGGCGATGGTGAGGTAGCGGGTGTACTGCGTAATCTTGCGCTGCCCCGACTCACCCTCCCTGGCAAGCTCCCCCAGCGATGGCACCACTGCCTGGAACATCTGAAGGATGATCTGGGCGGTGATGTAGGGCATGATGCCCAGGCTGAACACGGACATGCGCGAGAGCGCGCCGCCCGAGAACAGGTTGAGCACTGCCATGGCCCCGCTGGAGACGCCGGCGGCATACGCGCTCAGCATCTCCTGGAACGGGGCTCCGGGCACGGGAAGGTACGCACCGAAGCGATAGAGGACGAGGACCCCCACGGTGAGGAGGATCTTCTTCCTCAGCTCCGGCACTCGGAAAGCGTTGGCGATTCCGTTTAGCACGCCGGCTCGACCTTTCCTCCGGCCGCCTCAATCTTGGTCTTGGCAGAGGCGGAAACCTTGTCCACCCTGACAGTGAGCTTCTTGGTGAGCTCGCCGTCACCGAGGACCTTCACAGGAACATAGGTGCGCTTGATGATGCCCTTGGCAACCAGGGACTCGGCGTCGACGGTGTCGCCATCCTCGAAGACCTCCTGGAGGCGGGCGACGTTGACGGGTGCGTACTCGACGCGGTTGGGGTTCCTGAAGCCAGGGAGCTTGGGAAGGCGCATGGCGAGCGGCTGCTGGCCGCCCTCGAAGCCGGCACCCTTACCGCCGCCAGAGCGGGAGAGCTGACCTTTGGTGCCGCGACCGGCGGTGGTGCCGTGGCCGGAAGAGTTGCCGCGACCAATGCGCTTGCGGTTCTTCCTGGAGCCCTCTGCGGGGCGCAGATCATTGAGCTGCATTTGGGTGACTCCTAGTTCTCTTCAACGGTCACGAGGTGCTTGACCTTGAAGATCATGCCTCGGACGCTGGGGTTGTCGGGCAGGACGGCGACGTCGCCTATCTTGCGAAGGCCCATGGCGCGGCAGGTGGCCGTCTGGTCCTTCTTCACCTGCGTCACGGCGCTGCGGACGAGGGTGACGGTGAGCTTCTTCTCTGCCATCGCTAGTTCTCCTTCCCGACGAACATCTCGGAGACGGTGATGCCACGGCGCTCGGCGGTCTCCTGGGGGCTGGAGAGCTCCTTGAGGCCCTCGGCAGCGGCCTTGATGATGTTCATGGCGTTGTTGGTGCCGAGAGACTTGGAAAGGACGTTGGTGATGCCTGCGAGCTCGAAGAGCGGGCGAACGGGGCCGCCGGCAATGACGCCAGTACCCTCGATAGCCGGCTTTATGAGAACGCGGCCTGCTCCGTAGTGGCCCTCGATCGCGTGGGGGACGCTGCCCGCATCGGTGATGGGGACCTTGAACATGTTCTTCTTGGCGTCCTCGACGCCCTTCTGGATTGCCAGGGGCACCTCAGTGGAGCGGCCCATGCCCAGACCCACGTTGCCCTTGCCATCGCCGACGACGACAAGAGCCACGAGGGACATGCGACGGCCGCCCTTGACGGTCTTGGAGACGCGGTGGATGTAGACGACGCGCTCCTGAAGGTCCGTGTCCTGCTGGCGCTTACGATCACGTGCCATTGAATCCTCCTAGAACTTCAGGCCCGCGCTGCGGGCACCGTCTGCCAGAGCCTGGACACGGCCGTGATAGATGCGGCCGCCACGGTCGAATCTGATCGTGGTGATGCCCTTCTCGAGGGCACGCTTGCCAACAAGCTGGCCCACGAACTCGGCAGCCTCCTTGTTGGAACCCACCTTGCCGGTCGCACGGAACTCAGGGTCAAGGGTCGAGGCAGAGCACAGGGTCTTGCCCACGGTGTCATCGACGACCTGCGCATAGATATTGGCGTTGGTACGGTGCACGCAGAGGCGAGGACGCTCTGGGGTACCGAAGATCTTGGCGCGGACGCGGCGCTTGCGGCGCGCGAGACCCGCCGCCTTCTTCTGCTGCTTGTTCATTCCTTCTCCTTAGTCACGCCATCACCTGACGGGGTGATGGTCTTGTGCCTGGTCCTACGTGCTACTTGGCGGCCTTGCCGAGCTTGCGGCGGATGTGCTCGCCCTCGTAGTGGATGCCTTTGCCCTTGTACGGCTCGGGCGGACGCTTCTCGCGAATCTCGGCGGCAACCTGGCCCACCTGCTCCTTGGAGATGCCCTTCACCGTGATGTGGGTGTTGTCGGGCACCTCGAACGAGATGTTGTCGGGGCAGGCGAAGATGACGGGGTGGGAATAGCCGAGGGAGAGGTCGAGGTCCTTGCCCTTGAGCGCGGCACGATAGCCAACGCCCGTAAGCTCGAGCTTCTTCTCGAAGCCCTCGGAGACGCCCACGACCATGTTGTGGACGAGGGTGCGGACGAGGCCCTGCTGTGCGTTGGATTCCTTGGACTCGTCAACGCGGGAGACCGTAAGGACGTCACCGTCCCGAGTAACGCTCACGAGTTCGGAGAAGGTGCGGGTGAGCTCGCCCTTGCTGCCCTTGACCGAGACGGTGGCACCGTCGATGGTCACCGTGACTCCAGCCGGAATCTGGACAGGCTTCTTACCAATACGAGACATTGTCTCCTCCTATCTTGATTCAGCGGGAGTTCTACCAGATATAGGCGATGACCTCGCCGCCGACGCCGAGCTTGCGGGCGTCGCGGTCGCACATCATGCCCTTGGAAGTCGAGATGACGGCGGTGCCGAGGCCGCCCAGGACGCGAGGGAGCTTGTCTGCCTGGGAGTAGATGCGAAGGCCCGGCTTGGAGATGCGGCGAATCCCGCGGATGACGCGGGCGCGCCTGTTGCCGTACTTAAGCGTAATGTGAAGGGTCTTCTGGGGCTTGGTGTCCTCCACCTCGTAGCCCTCGATGTAACCCTCCTCCTTGATGACGCGGGCAATCTCCACGAGCACCTTGGTCGAGGGCATGGAGACCTCGGCCTTGCCCGCTGAGTTCGCGTTGCGAATGCGCGTCAGCATGTCTGAAATGGGATCGGTAATCTTCATTGATCCTTCTCCTTCGTCATGATGAACCTGCGTGTCCGGTTCGCCCAAACCCATGGCATGGGCGCCTGGACGCCGGAGCCCTGCGTCCTACCAGCTCGCCTTGCGGACGCCAGGAAGCTCGCCCTTGCTCGCCAGCTCGCGGAAGCACACGCGGCAGAGCCCGAACTTGCGATAGACGGAGTGGGGACGCCCACAACGCTGGCAGCGGTTCTGCTTGCGCGTCGAGAACTTCGGCTCGCGGTTCGCCTTGACGATCATCGATGTCTTAGCCACAAATCCTCCTTCATGGTGCATCCTGACCGCCCGGGGCTATCCCGGGCGAGGTCATTGCAATGGTTTGGTCTACTCCGCCCTGAACGGGAAATGGAAGGCGCCGAGAAGCGCCTTGCCCTCCTCGTCGGTGGGAGCGGTGGTCACGATGGTGATGTCCATGCCGCGCGTGCGGTCGATCTTGTCGTAGTCGATCTCGGGGAAGATCAGCTGCTCGGTGACGCCCATGGAGTAGTTGCCGCGCCCATCGAAGCTCTTGGGCGAAAGGCCACGGAAGTCGCGGATGCGCGGGATGGCAACGGCGATGAGGCGGTCGAGGAACTCCCACATGCGGTCGCCGCGAAGGGTGACCTTGGCGCCGATGGCCTGGCCGGCACGGAGGTGGAAGGTTGCGATGGACTTGCGGGCGTGCGTGACGAGCGGCTGCTGGCCGGTAATGACGCGCAGGTCGGCAACGGCACCGTCGATTGCCTTGGAATCGGTTGCGGCCTCGCCAACGCCCATGTTCACGACGATCTTCTCGAGACGAGGGATCTGCATGACGTTCGCGTAGTTGAACTGCTTCTGCAGCTCATCGCGAACCTCGTCGTAGTACCTCTGCTTGAGGCGGGGCACGTACTTCTCCTCTGCCATGTTCACTCCTTTGATCTTGGTGGTTTACGTGCGGGGTTTCTTTCTCGCACCCCCTGGGTTGGCAACCCCAGGGGCCATGTACCACGCCACGAGACAGCATAGCCCCTGCCAGCGACGCGAGGTCAAATGATAGTGTTTCCGGCTTTTTTGTGCCAGCTGTGGGCACGTTCGCCTTTCACGCTGGGAAATTCTCCTCAGTATCAACACGATAAGGCCCTCCCCGCCTGCGCGAGAAGGGCCGTCGCAAAGCAATCAATCGAGCCTGTGTGGCTTGGCTCAGTTGAGCTTGGTCCCGCAATCAGGGCAGAAGCGGGCACCGGGCTCGACCTTGGCGCCGCACTCGGGGCAGAACGCAGCGCCGCCGTCAGCCTTCTCGGCTGGAGCGGGAGACTCGGGGGCCGGAGCGGACTCGTCCTTGGGCTCTGTGGGAGGCACGGGGACCACAGGCGCTGCGGGAGCGGCTGCTGCGGGAGCCTCGGGAGCAGGTGCCTCGGTCACGGGCTCCGCAGGCGGCACCGGGTTCGTCGGCGGCACCGGGGTCGTACCGAAGGGTGGCAGCTGCGACTCCGGACGGTTGCGCAGCATCTGCTTGATGTCAGAGGTGTTGCGCGTGATGATGACGCTCAACATGACTGACTCGTACCCCACGCGCACGAGGAGCTCGCAGATCACGCAGAGGATCACGCAGACGACGAGCGTGACGAGAAACACCACGACTCCAGCCGCCAGCGAGGCAAGGGCAAGCGCCAAGAAGAGCAGCGCGATGAAGATGGCGGTGAAGATGTAGAGGGCCTTCAAGATCTTGTCGATGACAAGCTTGTCGAAGCGCAGGAATGGCCCCCACGTGCTGCTGTCCTTGATGCTGAAGCTCCGCTCGGCCCCGTCGCTTGCGTACTTGCGGTACCCAAGGACCGCCAAGACGATTGCCACGACGAACGCGATCACCATGAGGGTGCCGAAGATCCCACCCGCGTTGCCAAGGCTATAACCATAGCTTGGGCTGCCGTAGCCATATCCGTATCCGTACATTGTGCTCCCTTCCGTTGGTCGGACTTTGCGCGTCCGATGTATACGCACCCCGTGGGCGATGGGACGCGGATCCCACGCGGGTACACCCATAGTAGTATAGGGCGCATTGCCTAGCCGCGCACGAGGTTTGTGAGTTCCTCTCCCCTAGCGTAGCGGCCGAGGTTGCCTATCGCTATGGCCACCACGCGCTCGAGGGTGGCATGCAGGTGCCAGAACCCTGCAACGTGAGGCGTGATGATGAGGTTGGGCGCATCCTACAGGGGGTCGTCTGCGGGAAGGGGCTCGGGGGCAGGTCACGTCAAGCGCGCCCCGTCCAGGGAGGATGCCATTCCCTCGTCTGCCCAAGCGTGCGCACGCTGGTCATCATGGTAGGCGGGCAGGCGCTTCATCAGCGAGAGCACCATCGCGAGCGAGTGCTCCGCAACGGTTGGCCCGTACGCGCCCGTGCCATTTGCGACCAACGTCTTTGGGTCAAGCACACCCTCGGCAAGGTATTCCTCGAAACCCACTGACCCCAGCTGTATCCACTGGAGCCGAGGGGAGGCACAGATAAGGGAGGGCGCCACGTTGCCGATGATGACGTCCGCCTCGGACACGCGCTCAACCGCCAGGTCAACCTCGGGAGTCCTGGGAAGCTTGCTCGTGTCTCCCACAAAGGCGGCGAAGTCAAACGACGCGGTTGGCATCGCCTCCTCCGTCGCCCTGGCCTCTCCCGGTGTGACCGGGATCCTTACCAGCACCCGTCCCACATTTGGCATGCATCCTCCCCTTGTCTGCAAAGCAGTTCGATAGGAACGAGCCCGACCGCCGCGGCAGCGGCAATCGGGCTCGTGGTTCGTGCGTGCCTTGCGCCCTATGGCCTAGAACTTCGCGCCGCACTTCTTGCAGACGCGAACCCTGCGACCATTGTCATCGACGTCGTGACCAACGCGCGTGCGCTTGCCGCAGACGGGGCAAACGAGCATGACGTTGGAGACGTGGATGGGGGCAGGCTTCTCGATGATGCCGCCCTGCTGGTTCATGGCGGTGGGCTTGGTGTGACGCTTCACAATGGCAGCGCCATCGACAATGACCTTGGAATCCTTCGGCATGGCGCGCAGGACCTCGCCCTGCTTGCCCTTGTCCTTGCCGGTGATGACCTCGACCTTGTCGCCCTTCCTGACGTTCATCTTAGGCATGTGTCCAGGCCTCCTTACAGCGTCTCGGGTGCGAGCGAGACGATCTTCATGTACTTGCGGTCGCGCAGCTCGCGGGCGACGGGCCCGAAGATGCGCGTGCCCTTGGGCTCGCCCTCCTTGTCGACCAGGACGCAGGCGTTCTGGTCGAAGCGGATGTAGCTGCCGTCCTTACGGCGGGCCTCCTTCTTGGTGCGCACGATGACGCAGCGCACGATGTCGCCCTTCTTGACGCTGGAGCCGGGAGTTGCCTCCTGGACCGCGCCGATGATGACGTCACCGAGGCCAGCGTAGCGGCGCTTGGAGCCACCGAGGACCTTGACACACTTGACGCGCCTGGCGCCGCTGTTGTCAGCGACGTTGAGCATGGTCTCCATCTGAATCATGTGATGTTCCTCCGAACCTATATCCCGCCAGAGGTGCGCCCACACAGGCGACGCACATGGGGAACCCTGGGTGTTCGCTACTTACTTGGCCTTCTCGACAATCTCGACGACGCGCCAGCGCTTGGTCTTGGACAGCGGGCGGGTCTCCATGACCTTCACCGTGTCGCCCAGGCCACACTCGTTGTTCTCGTCGTGGCAGTGGAGCTTCTTGGTACTGGTCATCATCTTGCCGTACTTGGGGTGGTGCTTGCGGTAGGCAATCTTCACCGTCACGGTCTTGTCGCCGGAGAGCGAGACGACGGTCCCGGTGCGAACCTTACGGGCGTTCCTGCTTTTGGTCTCTGCCATGTCTTATCTCTCTCCTGCTACTTCTGCGCGGCGGACTTCTCCGCGGCGATCTGACGGGCGCGAATCTCGGTCTGGACGCGAGCGATGTCGCGCTTCACGAGCTTGACGCGAGCGGTGTTGTCCAGCTGGCTGGTGGCCATCTGAAAGCGGAGGTTGAAGAGCTCGGCCCTGCCGTCGTCCAGCTTCTTGGCAAGCTCCTCGTCCGAGAGGGCCTGGATGTCCTTGTACTTCATGGTGACTATTCCTCCCCGTCCTGGTCGGCGCGGGTGACGATCTTGGTCTTGATGGGCAGCTTGTACTGGGCGAGGCGCAGGGCCTCCTTGGCAACAGCCTCATCGACGCCCGAGATCTCGAACATGATGCGGCCCGGCTTCACGACGGCCACCCACTCCTCGGGGTTGCCCTTACCGGAACCCATGCGGGTCTCGGCCGGCTTCTTGGTGATGGGCTTGTCCGGGAAGATGGTAATCCAGATCTTCCCGCCACGCTTCATCTCACGGGTGATGGCGACACGGGCGGCCTCGATCTGGCGGTTGGTAATCCAATGAGCCTCCTCGGCCCTCAGGCCGTAATCGCCAAAGTAGAGCTTGGTGTTGCCCTTGGCGTGGCCCTTCATGGAACCGCGCTGGACCTTGCGGTGAAGAACGCGCTTCGGTGCGAGCATTAGCGGCTCCTCCTCTCATTGCGGGCGCGGCGGGGACGAGAAGAGCCCTCGAGAGCCGGCGTGGGCTTGGGCTGGCCAGGCAGCTTCTCGCCCTGATAGATCCAAACCTTGATACCGCAGGCACCCATGGTGGTACGGGCGGTGGCGGTGCCGTAGTCGATGACGGCACGCAGGGTGTGCAGGGGCACGCGACCCTCGCGGTACCACTCGCGGCGACCCATCTCGGCGCCGTTCAGGCGGCCGGAGCACTGGATGCGGATGCCCTTGGCACCGGCCTTGCGGGCGGACTGGACCGCCTTGCGCATGGCACGACGGAAGGCGACGCGCTGCTCGAGCTGCTCGGCGACGGACTGAGCGACGAGGCTGGCATCGAGCTCGGGGCGCTTGACCTCGACGACGTCAACGGCGACCTGGCCCTTGCCGACCTTGGCGACCTTCTCGAGGCCGGAGCGCAGGGCGTCGATCTCGGCGCCCTTCTTGCCAATCACGATGCCCGGACGGGCGGTGTACAGGGTGACCTTCACCTTGTCGCCAGCGCGCTCGATGTCGACGCGGGAAAGGGCTGCCTTCTCGAGGCGCTTCCCGAGGAACTTGCGAATCTCGAGGTCGTTGCCGAGCTTCTCGGCATAGTTCTTATCGGCGTACCAACGGGAACGCCAGTCCTCGGTGATGCCGAGACGGAAACCTGTAGGCTGAACCTTCTGACCCATGCTTTCCCTACGCCTCCTTTCGGGGAGCGACGATGACGGTGATGTGGCTCGTGCGCTTGTTGATGCGCGACGCGGAGCCCTTGGCACGGGGGCGGATGCGCTTGAGCGTGGGGCCCTCGTCGACGTAGCAGCGCTTCACGTACAGGTCGTCGCCACGGAGGCCGTTGTTGTTCTCGGCGTTGGCGATGGCGGAACGGAGGACCTTCGAGATGTCATAGGCAGCCGCACGCTTGGTGAACTGCAGAATCTCGAGAGCCTTGTCGACGGGCTTGTTGCGGATGAGGTCTACGACGACGCGGGCCTTGCGCGGGGCGATGCGCACGTAGCGTGCGACGGCCCTGACCTCGTTGGAATCGGTGTTAGCCATTCGAGCTTACCCCCTAGTTAGCCTTGTGGCCACGGAAGGTGCGGGTGGAAGCGAACTCGCCCAGCTTGTGACCGACCATGGACTCGGTGATGTACACGGGGACGTGCTTGCGACCATCGTGAACCGCAATCGTGTGGCCGACCATCTCGGGGTAGATGGTGGAAGCGCGGGACCAGGTCTTGATGACGTCCTTCTTGCCAGCCTCGTTCATAGCGGTGACACGCGCGAGGAGGCGAGTCTCCACGAACGGGCCCTTCTTGAGACTTCTGCTCATGCTTTCTTTCTCCTACTACTCGTGTGCTGCTACTTGGACTTGCGACGACGGATGATGAGCCTGTTGGAGGCCTTCTTGGGGTCGCGCGTCTTGTAACCCTTGGTGGGCTTGCCCCAGGGCGTCACGGAGGGACGGCCAGAGGTGTGGTTCTTGCCCTCGCCGCCGCCATGCGGGTGGTCGACAGGGTTCATGGCCGTACCACGGACGGTGGGACGGACGCCTGCCCAGCGGTTGCGGCCGGCCTTGCCGATGACGATGTTGGAGTGCTCTGCGTTACCGACCTCGCCGATCGTGGCGCGGCAGGTGAGGAGCACGCGGCGAAGCTCGGAG
Organism: Tractidigestivibacter sp.; assembly: GCF_057241865.1. Lineage (NCBI taxonomy): Bacteria > Bacillati > Actinomycetota > Coriobacteriia > Coriobacteriales > Atopobiaceae > Tractidigestivibacter > Tractidigestivibacter sp. The sequence continues at coordinate 15,738 of NZ_DBHHPX010000024.1, read as the reverse complement.
GACGGGAGGCGCAGGACTGCGTAGCCGTTGTCCTTGCCCATGAGCTGGACCGAGGTGCCGGCGGAGCGGGCCATGGCCGCACCCTTGCCGGGCTGGAACTCGACGTTGTGGACGAGCGTACCGACAGGGATCTCGGAGAGCGGCATGCAGTTGCCGGGCTTGATGTCGACGCCGGCCTTGCCGGAGATGACGGTATCGCCGACCTTGAGGCCCTCGGGGGCCAGGATGTAGGCCTTGGCTCCGTCGACGTAGTGGAGAAGTGCGATGCGCGCCGAGCGGTTGGGGTCGTATTCGATGGTTGCGACCTTGGCCGGCACATCGTCCTTCAGACGCTTGAAGTCGATGCGACGATACATGCGCTTGTTGCCGCCGCCCTGGTGGCGGACGGTGATGCGACCGTTGTTGTTACGGCCGCCCTTCTTGCGCAGCGGCTCAAGGAGCGACTTCTCGGGCTTGGAGGCGGTGATCTCGGAGAAGTCCGAGACCGTCTGGAAACGCCTGCCAGCGCTCGTGGGCTTGAGGTGCTTGACTGCCATTACTTCTTTCCCTTCTGTCTCCGTTGGCCACCCCGCTCAGGGATTGGCTGGGTGACGCCGGATTACCACGGTACCGCGCGTATCCATCATGCGCGGCATGACAGCCCGGACCCCGAGGGGGCCGGGCCGAATTGCTACTCTGCGTCAGCCTGCTGGGTGGCGAAGATCTCGATCTGCTCACCGGGGGCGAGCGTCACGACGGCCTTCTTCCAGCTGCGGGTCATGCCGACCTGATAGCGGACGCGCTTGGCCTTGCCGCGCACGTTGATGGTGTTGACCTTGACCACGTGGACATTGAAGAGCTTCTCAACGGCCTCGGCGATCTCCTCCTTGGGGGCCTTCTTGGCAACCTCGAAGGTGTACTTGCCCTGCTCCATGAGGTCGTAGGAACGCTCGGAGACGATGGGGCGGATGATGACGTCGTAGATGGACTGCATTATGCGAGCACCTCCTCGAGCTGCTTCACGATGTCGGTGGGCATGACGAGGGCACCGTTATCGATGAGGCTGCGGGTGTTGGCCTCGGAGACGGCGATGCAGTTGACCTTCTCCAGGTTGCGGAAGGAGAGGTAGCTGTTCACGTCGTCGTCGGGAATGACCACGGTCACGCGCTTGCCCGAGACGCCGAGCGCGTCGAGGACGGCCTTGGCCTGCTTGGTCGAGGGCTTCTCGAAGGAGAGGGCGTCGACGAGGACGAGCTCGGAGTCGGCGACCTTGCCGGAGAGCACAGACCTCATGGCGAGCTTGACCATCTTCTTGTTGACGCGCTTGGAGTGGTCACGGGGGGTGGGGCCAAAGACGACGCCGCCGCCGGTCCACTGGGCGGCGCGGATGGAGCCCTGGCGCGCGCGGCCGGTGCCCTTCTGGCGCCAAGGCTTGCGGCCGCCGCCGGAGACCTCGTGACGGTTCTTGGTGGAGTGGGTACCCTGACGCATGCAGGCGTCCTGGCAGACCACGACCTGATGGATGACCGGGATGTTCGGCTCGATGCCGAAGACGTCATCGGAGAGGTCGGCCTGGCCGGCCGCCTGCCCCTCGACGTTCTTGATGTCGTACTTGGACATGAGTCCTCCTTGTTAGCCTAAGTGTGTGCCTACTCGCGTGGGCCCTTAGGCCATGCGGACCTGGACGAGGGCGTTCTTGCCGCCGGGGACAGCGCCCTTGACGAGCATGAGGTTCTGCTCGGCGTCGACGCGAACGAGCTTGAGGTTCTTGACGGTGACGCGCTCGTCGCCCATGTGGCCGGCCATGTGCAGGCCCTTGCGGACGCGGGCGGGGTAGGCGCACTGGCCGATGGAGCCAGGCTTGCGCTGGTTGCGGCTACCGTGGGTCATGGGACCGCGAGAGAAGTTCCAACGCTTGACGGTGCCCTGGAAGCCCTTGCCCTTGGAGGTGCCGATGACATCGACGGCCTTGACGTCGGTGAAGTCGGCAACAGTGACAACGTCACCGGTGTGGTGCTCCTCGCCGTTCTCAACGCGGACCTCGCGCAGGTAGCGCATAGGCTCGACGCCGTGGGCGGCAAAGTGACCAGCCATGGGCTTGTTGACATGCTTGGACTTGATGTCTCCGAAGCCAATCTGGACGGCGTCGTAGCCGTCGGTCGCCTTCGTCTTCACCTGCGAGACGGTGCAGGGGCCAGCCTGGATGACGGTGACGGGCACGACGTTGTCGTCCTCATCCCACACCTGCGTCATTCCGAGCTTGCGGCCAAGGATCGTGCTGACCATGCTCATTCCTTACCTTCGGTGGTCATGGGACATCGGGGCAGCTCCTCTGCCCTCCCCAGCGGACCACGTCCTGTATGTGCTCCACACGGGGGCGAGACACACCTCCCCCCTTAGCGCAGCCTGTCTAGTTTACATACAAGACAGGGCATTCACAATGTCTCCGCAGATTTTTTTGACCCCAAGAGCTGGGGATTCGAATTCCGCGCCGTCGGGCGTATCCATGGGTCACCTAGGCCCAGAGGCGGCATGGGTCCCCTACTTTTGGTACGGGGGGTTTCCGTTGGCGGGAATGAACGTACCCATGGCCCATGCGCGCTCGCGCTTCTCGCGCCTAACGTCCACCGAGAGGAGGACGATGGAGATTATCCCCACCACGATGCCCACCAGAAGCAGGCCGAAGCCAGACCCAAGGTTCACGTAGCTTATGGAGTACGTCGAGCGCATCATGATGAGAGAGATCGAGCAAATCTCAAAGAGCGCGAGCGCCGTAGTGACGGAAGACAGGACGAGTGTGGCAACGCGCTTGTGCACCATGGACAGCACCGCAGTTGCGATGGCGAGAAATACCAGCACGGTGCCGTCGGGGGCATCGGCGAGGGCCACGGAGTAGTCGTAGCCGAAGCCCGAGGACACAAGGAACGGCATGAGGGCGGCGATGCCTATGAGCAATGCAGCAGTGAGCGTCACGAGCTCTGAGGCCACAACGGGAGCGGAGGTACGCGCTGGCTGCTGGGTCGGACCAGGCGTAGCGGGCCGAGCGCCCGCAGCGCTGCCGGTGGACACGCTGTTAGGGGACACGGCAAGGTTGAAGCCGCAACTGGGGCAGAACTTCTCGGTTCCAGCGAGCCTCTTTCCGCACTGAGGACAAAACATGCGACCCCCCTCGTTTGGGCATCCATCGCATAGGCAGTACCCATAGAGACTACCCTAGCCACGCGGACTTTGCAATCTCATCAACCCTTGCTGGCCTTACTGGTCCTCGATGAAGAGGCGCGAGGCGTGCTTGCGCAGGCGCTGGCCAAGCGCTGGCCTCCGGCGGCAAATCTGCGGTCCCACTTCTGTCTGCGGCCTTTATCGCTGAGAGGAACCGCAGGTAGCGAGGTTGTCACCTCGCCAGGTAGTGCCACCAGGCCGCCGAGGCGCCCTCCGCTGGCCAGCAATTGGGGATTGTGCGTACGCACGATGGCGGTTCTCTGCCAAGCCCCCGGCGTCTCCCCAGTTGGCCGGGAGGTCGTGGCAACGGAGGGGGATTGTGCGTACGCATGACCCAGGAATTCTGCCAAGCCCCCGGCGTCTCCCCAGTTGGCCGGGAGGACCATGGCAGCAAGTCGGCATCGTGCGTACGCACGATGGCGGTTCTCTGCCAGAAACGGGCTCTTGGAGGGCTGGATTGGCAGATAGTCCCTGTCGTGCGTACGCACGATGGCGGAATCCTGCCATCGGGAATGGCCCTCGCCGAGCAGCACAGGCAGCCGTCCCGCCAGTCGCGCGTTCTCGTCACTTGGCAGACCCCCCAACGGGAATCTGCGCCTTACTTGCGCGCCCAGAGAAGAGCGCAATCCCGTGGCCTGAGGTTTTCTCAGCAACATCCATGGCCAACTGCACCTAAGCCACAGGTTTCCCACTGTACGGCAGGGCCAACCTGCGGGTCGCAGAGCACCATTCTGATTAACGACGCAGCCTCCGAAGACTTGTACTCCTGGATATAGGCGTTTGTCACATTGCCGTTTTCGTCCGCATCGACGGCAATCGCATCCCCTCGAGTCTTCATGGTTGTCCCGTCGGGCCTGGTGACTTCAATCGAACTGGGCCCTCCTGCGCGCAGCCGAGCCCTGCTCGGGGCCATTGTCAGCGCCGTCCGCGGCGGCCTCTGGGCTAGACACGTCCACGTCCGCGTCGGCCGCGCGGGCCCGCGATGTCGTTCGTGCAGGTGACGAGCAAGGCGTCGACGTTGTCGACGTCCGCCCTGGGCAACACCAACCCAGCCGGGGCCAGGAAGAGCGCAAGGACGAGGCTTGGGACCGTCGGCATGGGGAGCCTGTGGACAACGCGCGAGAGGGCACGTCTGTCCCAGAGAATCACCCGCTCACCGCCGAATAGGGCCTCCGGCACCCACGAACGCCCCCGTCGATGGTGACGTTGCCCATCCCCTGCCTTGGCTATCCCATCCCCATCTTACTCAAGCGGTCGTGGCCCCGTGCACCGAGGCTGCGGTTGACAGCTTCCACCGAGGTCCGAGGGGCTATCACGGGTCGTTGTGATACCCTTCATGCCATCAAGGCCCGAGGGCCTCTGACGAGGTTCGAAGGACACTTCCAAGGTGGAGGTGGTGGCGTTGGTCGGCGAGATCGCATCGGACTCATCGCTGAGCGATGAGGCGGCGTCTGCGCTTGTGGGCGGCGAGGAGGAGTACGCGTCGCTCTCGTTCGAGTCGCTTGCGGCAGACGCGCCCGGCTCCGGCCCCGCGCATGACGAGGTGGTGGCGGACGTCTGCGCAGGCATGTCATCCTGGGAGGGTGCCGTGGAGAGGGACGCGGAGGCCCTGTCTGCGATCGGCCGGGCCTTCGACCAGGAGGACCAGGCCCTTGCGCAGGCCATCCTGGGCGGCTGATGCCCACGGCGGGTTGACCGAAGGGGGTAGCTGCGATGCCAACGATGGATTACGAGGAAGAGTACGTGGAGCAGCGGCGGCGTCTCGATGCGCTCTACGACTGACGCGTCGAGGCGAACGACGCGAGGATGCGCAGGCTCGACGCCCAAAGGGACGAGGAGGGCCTGTCATACCCGCGCATCGTGGCCTTGGCGGAGCGGGCCGCATGCAGGCAGGGCCTCGATTCCTCCTTGGTTGCCGACGAGCTTCAACACTACCTCCTGGACTCGCGCGAGGTCATGGACAGGCTGGATGACGCGCTCGAGGATGCCAGGCAGGAGCGGTACCGGATAGAGAGGGACTACGACGAGGGGCTCGAGAGGCTCCGCAGGCAGTATCGGCAGGGAGGGTCCTGACCATGATCATCAGGAAGTCAGAGGCCATTCGCCTTCTCAACGACGAGAACGCGGAGCTTGCCACCAAAGGCGACCAGGCAGCCGGCAGGGTGTCCGCAATCGAGGGCGCGCTGTCCCAGATGGGGGAGTCGGCGGGACTGAGCGGCGATGGCTATACGTCGTTTGCGGAGTACGTGCGCAGGCTCAGGCTTCCCGCCCTGCAGCAGCATGTGGTGGCCTACGAGTCCCTGGCCCTGGCAAACGCGTCGAACATCGCCGCCCTCGAGGCCCTGACCGGCGACGCCGGCGGCGTCATAGACACCGACGAACTCGCTGGCGACAAGGACGAGCTGGACCGTCGCCGTCAGGAGCTCGAGGACCAGATGGACGACCCGTGCTTCCAGGGCACGGGGAACGAGATGCGCGCGCTGCGGCTGTACTCGGCCGCCCAGGGGATACAGGCGCAGATCGACGCCACGATGCAATACGCGTCGACGTCGGCCTCCCTCTACTCGGAGGCGCAGGAGGAGGCCGAGCGCATGGCACAGGCCAGCGACGACGTCGCCTCCGCGAGCTTCGTGCCCGGGCAGGGCTGGTCGCTCGCGACCATAGGCGACTGGTCCCAGGACGTCGACACGCGCTATGTCCATGCGCGGGCGCTCGACTGGCTCCGGGACAACGGCTCGGACGACCAGTGCGTGGCCTACGCGGCCGCGCTGGCGGATGGGGCGCTGTCTGCCGACGACATATACGGGGAGGACTCGCACGGCTTCGACGCCAGCCTGTACTCGGCCCTCGCGCACCTGCCGGACGACCTCGTGGCAGACTCCGATGTCACGGCTGCCGCCGGCGCCTATCTGCGCATGTGGGCGAGCATGGACGGGAGCTCCGACACCGGCAGCATCGACAGGCTTCTCGAGTGCTCATACCTGCCCAACGGGGAGAGCGTGGACCTCTCCAAGGCGTACAAGGGCCCCGACTACCAGGATCCCCACTTCACCGGCACGACGTACGGGATGGAGAGGTGCTCCCTCCTGGGCAGGATGGCCAAGGCGGCCGATGGCCTCCTGAAGCAGGATGACGCGGACGACCCCGGGTACTGGATGCGCGTGCAGGGGGCGAACGTCATCTCCGGCCTGGCCAGCGATGACAACGCCGCATTGGTGCGCAGCACCTCGGCGGACCATGCGGACATCGACCTCACGGTGCTGCGTGCCGTCAACGTGGCCGATGAGCAGCAGTCCTACACCACGGCATCGGCAGTCGTGATCTGCTTCGTGCTGCCCGGCCTGGACGGTCTCGCCTATTCAGTAACGCCTGCCCGCACGCATACGTATGTGGCCGGCAATGCCACGGACGCAGTTAAGATGCTGCAGGGCATCCGCAAGAGCAAGGCCAACTTCGACGTGCAATCGTCGCTTGCAGACCATGCGACCGACGCCCTCAAGAAGCACATCATACGCAGTGGCGGGGACGGGATCGAGAAGGTGCTGACGCAGGCCCTCGCGGCCTCCGCCGCCGACATGGAAGCCGTCTCGAAGGCGATCAGCACCTCCATTGACATTCTCAGCAGCACGTGGGATGACTTCGTCGACTACGTCGAGTCGGTTCAGGACGGGGCGATCACAGGCATCGAGACGGACGTCGCCACCAACGCGAGCAAAGGCATCATGACAAAGGTCGGGGTTGGATTTGACCTGAGCGGCGAGCCGGACTACGGCAGACTTCTCACCAATCCGGATGGCGTGTACACCACGGATACCGTCGACAGGGTGTTCGACGACCTTGCCAACGAATACGCCTCAGAAACCGGCAAGACAGTCACGGGAGGAAAGATGAGGGAGATGCTGTCGATGAACTTCTCTTTTGCCATCACCGGAAGAGACCTGGCAGAGGAGGCGACATACCGGTGCTCAGAGACCTCTGCCAAGACACGGAGAGTTCTTGGATACTGGGGCAGCTACGCGAATACCCCGACTTTCTCGATTGGCAGGCAAGGGATAATGGCGCCGCCTACGACCCGGGGACGGGCTGCGGCCTGGTGAGGAGGGACGACCCGTCGGTGGGGTGGGAGGGCGCGAACGTGCCGTCCTGGTTCCAGTACATGTGCGACCCGAGCACCTACCCCGACTACGTCCCCGCCTTCCCGGGGGGCGAGTAGGGTGGCGCGGCGGGGGAAGTACCGGGAATGGCAGTGGTTCCCTCGGCCCACACCCGTCGGAGGAGGCAACCTGCAAGCAGTCGTAACCGTCGTGTTTTCGTCAAGAATTATGTGAGCGCTTCGATGTGACCGATTCGGGCACTTCGATGGACGGGTGCCGGCCCTGTCGGGCGGCGGCGCGGCCCTCCGAGCTCGACGAGGCGCCCGTGGCGAACCACGCGGCCAATCATCGCGGAGGCTAGTCTGTCATCGCCGAGCACTGTGCCCCACCTGCCGGACTCGACGTCGGTGGTGAGGATGACACTGCGGCGCTCGTAGTACGCCGACACCACCTGGAACAGCAGCCTGCCGCCCTCGGCGTCGGGCGGCACGTAGCCGAACTCGCCGAGGGCCAGTAGGTCGCATCGCGCCAGCTCCCTCATGAGCGACCCGGGCGAGCGCTCGCGGGCCGCCTCCGACAGCGCGAGCGCGAGCCCGGCCGTGGTGAGGAAGCGCATCGCCATACCGGCCTGGGCGCAAGCCGATCCCACCGCCATCGCCAGGTGGGTCTTGCCCCGCCCGGCCTGGCCGCGGGACACGAAGTCCCGCGCGTCATTGACGGACGCGAGCGAGCGCAGGTCGCCGGCGGTGCAGCCGTCCGGGAGGGCGACCTGCGAGAAGCCGTGGCCGTCGAAGGACTTCGGCTGCGGGAGCCTCGCGCGCCTGCAGGGCCGCGCCTGCTTGTTGCGCTCGCGCACCTCCATCTCGCGCCCGGTGAAGTCGGCCACGCACCGGGCCTGGGCCGCGCTTGCCATGTCGGGGGAAGCGTCGGCGGCCTCGTCCGGGAAGGACATGCTCCGGGCCAGGCCGCGGAAGTCGGCCGCGGCGCCCTTGTCGCGTGTCGCCATTCAGGCCGCCTCCCCGATGCCGGCCATGCGGTCGTACTCGGCGAGGTCGACCGGCTCGTCGTAGACGACCGATCCGCCGGCGATGCGCGCGGCGGACGCGGGGGACGGCCCGGTGGTGCGGACCCTCTCGCACACGCGGCGGCCGGCACCGGTGGCGTCGTCGAGCACGGCGCGGGAGGGCACGCCTCCCGCGAACCCGGACACGGTGCGCAGCCTCTGGCAGACGCACCCGGCGCTCTCGCCGGGAAAGACCTGGGCTATGCCGACGCTCGAGTGGGGGAGCGTCAGCGCGGAGTGGCCCATGCGCGCCCTGACGCCGCGGATGCGGGGGTCGGCCTCGCCGGAGTCGGCCCGCGCCCCGCCTGGCGTCCACTCCAGATCGAGGCAATCGTCACCGTCGCAGGGCGCGAGCCCCGCCTTCGGCGCCCGGACGTACTGCCGCGCCGTCGACCCCCCGCACCCGACGCCCCCCCTCCTCGCGCAGGCGGACCCAGACGCGGTGGGCGGCGTGGCGCCGCTTGCGCCACGAGAGCCAATCCCCCTCGAGCCAGCTGGCGATGAGCGGCCTCCACGGGTCGAGCAGCTTCGCGCGCTCCTTGATGGTCGGCATCCTGGGAGATGGGTCCTCCTTCGCCAGGTGGTCGTACACGGTGTTGCGCGACACCCCCCACCTTCCGCGCTATCTCCGCGACGGAGTCGCCCCGCCTTTTCAACTGCCGCACAGAATACGTCTGTGCATGCCGGTCATCCCTTCTTGCCTCCTCGGTCGAATACTCACCGGCAACGACCAAGCTAGCGGATTGCGGTGGTCGGCATGTCCGCCATCGAAGTGCTCAGATCGATATCAGCGATGTGTTCAGTTTTAGCCTAGCGAAAACACCGTCGAATGGCTTGGCCTGCGGGAGCCCCTCGTGAGGCGCTCCCTCCTGCGGATTGGCCGGCGGCGCGCTCAGCCGGCGCTGCGCGCGGGCACGAGCCCGTCGTCGCCCGGGGAGCCGAGTTCGGCGAACGAGGGCGCCAGGACCCAGGAGCCCGAGGCGTCCACGGCACCCCAGAGGCCGCTCCCGGGGTCGCGCGCGGTGGCGAGCCCCGGGGCGAAGTCCGCCCGCCAGGAGTAGGACGAGGCACCCACATACCATGAAATTCCTGCCACTTGCCGAACCTATTCCAAAAGTATGTGCGACACCATGGGAAAATTTGAAAATCTCCTGAAAATGAGTCTTTGATTCCGAGACGCGCTGGGCTGGATGAGCGGAGGCTGGCAATGAAACGGAATCTTTTGATCAGATTGACATGCATAGCTATGACGGTCATTGCGACCTTAACGTTCGTATGTCCTGCGTCCGCTGAGGGAGCAAATGATGGCAAGATTCTGCTTACGAGGGAACTGGCACTTGAGATTGCCCAGAACTTCGCAGACTCACTTGATGACACGGGGACTTTCAAGGCGGCGAGCGCGACACAGCTATACGACGAGAGTGGACAGGCAATCGGGTACATCGTCGACTATGTCTCAGCGGAAGATAACAGTCCTCATGGTTACCTCGTCCTAGACAACATCGACGAGTCGCTTGTCGAGGAATACTCCCTTGATTCTAATGTAATCAGCCCATATGCGGCGGCAAAGAGCGCGGCGGATGTGCGAGGGGTCGCACGAATGCCCGGGGCATCTCCGTCGGATGGACAGAACGATGACCTTGTAGCCGTAAGAACGTCACCCTACACATATGCCGTAGTTGTCTCTGGAACGTCCAGAGGAATCAGCTCGACCGGAAGCATCATGCATGTCTCGCCGACGGCGTCTTCGAAGAAGCCAGGCACATGGGATGGGATTTTCATTGACGAAACTTATAGCGGAAACTATCAAATTCTGAGTGATAACCATTTCGGAGAACAATTCTTTTCATTCGGCGAAGGCGAGATAGAAAATGAGACAGGACGCTATGCCTGCGCCGTCACGGCAATGACAAATGTCGCCGCCTCATACCTCAAAATGGACTTCTATAACCAGAGTCTCTCTCAGACGTATATCACGCTGTGGGCCCTAAGCGATACGAAAGTCGACCACACAGGAAAGAATTTATCTTCTGGACGCGAAATCACATATGGATCAACCAACAACAGCGAAATCGGTCTCGCACTGACATCGTTCTTGGGAACCATACACTGTCCCGTATCCTATAAACATGAGTTGAGCCCATCATTCTCAGACTTCACAAGCATTGCAGACTCACAGAACGCGTCAATCGTGTCCCTTGGCATAAAAACCGATAACGGTCGTGAGGGACACTCGATGGCCGTCTTTGGCTATCAGACTATCAAGGGCAAAGATACCGGAGACACCACGCAGGCCCTAATCGTCGCTGACGGGTGGGGATACGCGGCAAGGCATGTGAACTTTGCCTACTCCAGGTACACCGACACCTACGGGACGCACTTCACTAGGTCTTGATGGACATGAAAAAGCATCGCGTCGTGCTGCGAGTGACGGTTGTTTGTGGGTTAGTTGCCCTGGCAACCGTACTCGTGGCAACGCTCTTTCTGCATAACCATGAGTCGCTGACGAGCGGAGGGAAGGCGCACCTCTACTACGTGCGTGGCCTCGTGACCGAGGTTGAGCCGGACGCGAATGCCTTGTCGGTCGACGTGACAGCTGGCAACGACGACGGCTATTTCCCGGAGAACCCAGTGCGCTTCGTTTTCAAGAAGGGAGAAGCAGACGTGTCCGAGTACGAGATCGGTCAGGTCGTCATCGTCGGGTTCTTCAGGCATCGCAGCCCTGAGGGGGCTAGGAATGCGTACCTCGTCATGCTGGGAGACTAGTTCGCCAGGACCAGCACCCCCTACACCTCCAGCTCCAAGCGGCCCATCCAGGGCACCGCCGCATGGCGAGGCTTCAACAAGTTTTACAAACAGACGAGCAGGCAGGGCGAATTCAAGCGGTCGTTGCACCACGCGAGAGGACGTGATGCAATGTACGGTAGGGAAGTGTGCGACAGGGTCGTCGACCTGGTCAGGGAGGGCTCGCACGCCGGCAAGGCCGCCAAGGAGGTCGGGATGCCCCGCCGCACCGCCCAGAGGTGGGCCTGCGCGGCGGGGCTCGGGTTCGGGCCGGGCAGGCCCAGGAAGGCGGTGGCTACCGTGGAGTCCGTGCTCGCCACGGGGAGGGAGCCGAGGACCTCGCCCCGCTCGAGGCTGACCCTCGCCGACAGGGCCGCGATCCAGGAGGGGACAAGGCAAGGCAGGTCGATGCGCTCCATAGCCTCCGAACTGGGGCTCTCCCATACAGCTGTCTCCAGCGAGGTGTGGCGGGGCTCCAACGGTGTGCTTAGTCAAGTCTTGCTTTCGGAAAAGCGGTACCACCCCCCCCCCTGCTGCGGGAGGAGGAGCCTCATGATCACGACCAACATGGGGCTCTCCAGGCGGGGCACGGCGCTCGACGACGACAGGCCCACCCCTCGGCCTCGTCCAGCTGCCTGCGGACCGAGCCCCCTCGGCACACCCCCTGTCACGCACCCTACTTCGCCTCCCCGTGACTGGGCCCCAGGTCCCTTTTCTCATTGTTCTGCAGCGGCGAGGACCAGTTCCCTGTCCTGGGGACGAGCGTGCCGCCCGCGTAGGCCACGGTGCCAGGCCCCGCGCTTACGGCTGCGGATGCCAAGGCAAGGCTGTCGTAGAAGAGCCCCACGTCGGAGAACGAGGAGCCGACCGCCCAGGAGTCAGATTCACCAATGTAACAGTAGCCATCCTCGTCGACCGCGCCCCCGGAGGGCCGCGTCCACAGGGCGGGGGACGCCACATCGGTAGCGAGCACGGCCAGACGCAGCGCATGCCTCCCTGCTGCGCGCGGGCGGGGCAAGCTCTTTCCTGTCATCATCATAGGGGTCTCCTTACCTGTAACTGGCCACGCCGCCTCCCGGCAAGCTGGGGCACGACGCCAATCAGCCCCCGTTCCGCGCACAGGCGAGACCGTTGTCGGCGAAGGACGAGACGCTGGCGAAGCGCGGTCCTGCGACCCACTCGCCGGTGAGGGCGTCCGCGAGCCCCAGGGGCTCGTCCGGCCCGTCCGCGGACGCGACGGCGAGGCGGTCCGCCCCGACGTAGTACGGCTGGGCCGCGAGCGTCGGGGGAAGCGCCCACTCGCCCGAGGAGCAGTCCGCGGCCCCCCAGAGCCCCGAGGAGGCGTCGCGGGCGAGGACGCAGCCGGAGAGGGAGCCGCCCGCGACGTCCCCCACGCCGGGCCACGAGGGCCCCACCAGCCACGAGCCGTCGTCGGGCGAGGCCAGGCCCCACAGCCCCGTCGGGGGATCCTCCGCCGCGAGCAGGCTATCGCCGAGGGCCCGAGCGTCGGACCACGACGGGCCGCACGCCCAGCCCGAGCCGTCAGCCACACCCCAGAGGCCCGAGGGGCCGTCGCGCGCGAGCGCGCGCGAGCCGGACGGGTCGAAGGCGGAGAGGGCCGAGTGAGCCGCCGCGATGGCCCACGAGCCGTCGGCGGAGAGGGCCCCCCAGAGGCCGTCGGAGTCGCAGGCGGGGGCGATGGGGCCCAAGAACCCCTGCGCGGAGCCGAGGGCGGGCCTGATCGCCCACGAGCCGTCCGGGGCGACGTAGCCCCACCCGCCGAACGAGCGCATGGGCAGCAGCGCCACGCCCGTGCCGGCCCCGACGCCGGAGGACGGAGCGTCCTGGAACGCCGTGCTCGGCTCGATCAGCCACGACCCGTCCGTCCCGAGGAGGCCCCAGGCGTCGCCGCCGTACCAGGCGGGCGCGTACGGGGAGCCGAGGAAGCAGTCGGGCTCGTTGAACGCCCGGGCGTCCCAGAGCCCCCTCGCGTAGCCGTCGCCCAGGGAGACGGGGAAGCCGCCCGAGCGGTCCATGTAGGTGCGGCTGCCGGAGGCGTCCGTGACGGGGACGAGCCCGCAGCTGAACGACGCGGCACTGGACGCGCGCGAGCCTATGTCGCTGATGTGCACGGGCTCGAAGCCCATGGCCCCCGAGGCGCCGACGACCGTGGCCCAGAGGGACTGCCGGGCGCCTTCCGCCTCCCCGCCCCAGGCGACGAGGGCTCCCGCGTCCTGGAAGCCGCCGGCACGCTCCCACCTGGGGCCGAGCGCCCACTCGCCCGAGGCGTCCACGTAGCCCCAGAGCCCCGAGGTGTCAGACGGCTCCTCCTCCCAAGGCCTGCCCGCCTTCCCGGCGCAACCCGCCAGGGCGAGTGAGACGGCCGCGGCGGCAGAGCCGAGCAGGAGGCCGCGCCGCGTCAGCGCAGCGCCCCCCGGGCCGACCGAGACCCACGGCGAGCCGCCCATCACCGCGCGACCCTGGCCGTGCGCACCACGGACAGCAGCGCCTCGCGGGCCCAGGCGCCGGCGTCCGTCGGGAGCCTGAAGGTGTGCGGCGGGCGCATGGCCTTTATCGAGCCAATCGTGCCTGGTGAGTCAGCATAGGGCTCGACGACGTAGCCGCGGGCCTCGCTGAAGTACAGGTTCATATAAACCGTGCCCATACAAGAGCCCTCGCTCTCCACTTCCCCATGGTGAAGCTAAGCTTAACACCCATCGCATCCGCATCCGCCTTCGTTGCGTTGAACGCTCGCACTTGGTTTTCGCTAAGCCCAGCACCGGGCACGACCACACGCAGCTCGCGGCCTTTCACCTGTCCCGGTTTGATGGCCGACCCGTCGAGCAGCTCGCGCCTTGTGTCGCCGTCGAATGATGCCACGCTCTCTACGTACGACTTGGGCTTCGAGCGCAGCCTCCCGTAACCATGGCACGAGTCGGCGGCGATGTCGGGGCCCTCGGCGCTGGTAGCCGTTCTCGTCGTAGCAAGGCGACGAGGCCGCCCCAGGCCACGACCCCCAAGGCCATACGCGATGTGCTGGGGCCCCGCGTCGGCGACAAGACCTCCTTCAACGAGAGCACCGACGGCACGGTCACGATGCGAAACGCAAACGCCCAGGCCCTCGAGAGCCTACGGAAGGCCATGGAGGACGCGGCAGAGGAGGCCGGCCTCGAGGCCGAGGAGGACACCGTGGCCATGGCCCGGGAGATGCGCGCCGAGAGAAGGGCTGGGGGATGGGGGTCGCGCCGGGCACGAACGTCATCCTCTCAGGGGCGACCCCTGCCTCCCCCACCATCGGGGCCGTGCTCGATGACATGTCGAAGCATAGCGAGCTGGCCTTGTCCACCCACGTGAGAGGGGTTGCGCGAAATCGTGGCCCGCAAGTGGCCCGCTCGCGCGCACGCCCTCGAGGAGTTCCTGCAATCCCTTGCCTACGAGCTCGTGGTGACGCCACTGGAGCCGAAGGGCGGTCTATTCGACATCCGCGACTCCAAGGGCTACCCGGTGCCCTGCTCGGCAATGCTGACGGGCGCGGACGTGCTGGTCACGGGTGACCAAGACTTCGACGCCGCAAAGGTCGACAGCCCGGAGATTCTGACGCCGGCGGAGCACGTCGAGCGCCATGTGAACACGACCTAGCCCCAGCGCGGCAGACAGCAACGGCAATGCTTGCCATATGTCTGCCCACCAACCATGCATGGGCAGGCGTTGGGCCGGGCAGCGCATGGCCGCGCCGTCGGCGCCGGGGACCGCCGCCCCGGACACACGCACACCCCGTCAGTCCGTCCTGCCCTCCCTGATCAAAAGCAAGGTGCCGACCGCCAAGGCGGTGCCAACGACGGCGAAGGCAGCGAATATGCCCCAGTCGTCCTCGGTCAGCCCCAGCAGCAGCACAAGGACACAGATCACGAGCGTGTAGACCACCGTGAACCTGACCCCCTCGGCCATGGCCGGCCTGGACGGCATGAGGAGCAGGAGCCAGCCAATCGCCAGAAAGCCCACCCCCACCGCGGCTATGAACTGGAGCTCGCCGTTGGTGCCCAGTCTGTTGAGCAGGAGCACGAAGAACCCGACCAGGTACGCCACCCCGGCGGCCAGCGAGAGCCCGCCCATGACCCTCACCCGCAGGCCGAGTCCGCTTCCCGTGAAGTCGTAGCTCCTTGCCTTCTTCTCCCTTGCCATGTCCGTCCCCTTCCGCCGCGGGCTCCCGCCCTACCGGCCGTCGCGGTCACTTGTGAGCCAATTGCCTGACGCGCGACGCCGCGTCAGGCGTCCCCCGTCGACACCTCGAAGGTCACGCCCAGCCGGTCGTCGGGCTGGTCGGCGGCGGAGCGCAGCAGCCTCGCGCAGCTCTCGGTGATGGGGAGCGCGAAGCGTATGCCGGACACCACGCGCGAGGGGCTGGCCCCCGCGGGCAGCGACCGGCGCCACTGCCCGGAGGCGACGAAGGCCGCGCAGGCGCCGAGCCTCTCCCGCGGCAGCTCCAGGCGCCAGGCCCCGTCCTCCCACCCCCACGCGTCGGGGGCGGCAGGGCGAGCGTCCCGCCCGCCGCGTCGCAGGCCATCCCGTCGAGCCTGCCAGTCCCCCCCAGCGCCACCT
>NZ_DBHHPX010000023.1:0-44409 GCF_057241865.1 Tractidigestivibacter sp. | reverse complement strand
GTCGGTCGAACAAATCAGTCTCTAGGTCTTGACTTCATATAGCTGGTCTCCGTTCAGATCGTCCGCAGACCCTGGGTGTGCCCAATGGATGCACAGCCAGGGTGAGCCATCCCCTTTCAGAGGAAGCTGGCACCCTTTCAATTGTGAACAGATTAGTAACACATCCTGCGGAGACCGCAGATGATGTCACAGATTCTATCCACTTCTTTAAGCCTGATGTCAGCGTAGAGCGGCAGGGTGAGCACTCGCTTACTCACGTGGAGGGCGACGGGGGTGAGGTTGGGGTCAAAGCGGCCATGGTAGCAGTCATACGAGCTTGTGATGGGATAGAAGTACTTGCGCGCCATGACCCCGTTACGCTGGAGTTCGTCGAAGACCTCGTTCCTGCTTGCACCGAAGGTCCGCTCGTCCACGACGATGGGGAAGTAGGCGTAGTTGGGCATGACACCCTCCTGGACGGGGTTCAGCTGGATGCCCTCGACGTCGGCCAAGCGGCTTCGGTAGCGCTCCGCAATCACGCCCCTCTTGGCTATCTCGTCATCGATGTGCCTCAGGTTGCAGATGCCCATAGCCGCGCAGAACTCGTTCATCTTTGCGTTGGCCCCAACGCCGTCCACCCGCTCCGGTCCGCGGATGCCGAAGTTCTTGAGGCGGTAGAGCTCCAGGCCGAAGTCCTCGTCATTGTAGCAGGCGGCACCGCCCTCTATGGTGTTGAACACCTTGGTCGCGTGGAAGCTGAAGCAGGAGACGTCGCCAAAGCTGCCGATGCCCCTCCCCCCATAGCGAACCCCAAAGACGTGTGCGGCGTCATAGACGACCCTCAGGCCGTACTTGCGTGCGATGCGCTGGATCTCCTCCACGTCACAGACGTTCCCGTACACGTGGACGGGCATGATCGCGCTCGTTTGGTCGGTGATGAGGTCCTCGATCCTCGTCGCGTCAATCGTGAAGTCTGTGGGGTCGATGTCGCAGAAGACGGGGGTCAGGTTGTTCCGGACGATCGCGTGCGTGGTCGAGGCGAAGGTGAACGGGGTCGTGATGACCTCGCCGGCGAGCTTCAAGGCCTGCAGCGCCAGCTCCAGTGACATGTGCCCGTTCGTGAGCAGGTCGACGTGCGACACGTCCAGGTAGTCCCGCAGGAGTCCCCGCAGCCGCTCATGCTTCTCACCCATGTTCGTCAGCCACCGCGAGTCCCAGATGTCGCGTATCTCCTCGACGTACTCGTCGAGTGTGGGCATCGAGGGGCGTGTGACCAGGGTCTTGTTGTCCATATGACGTCGTACTCCCAAATCGTCCGTGTCGCTATCCCGTGACCTCATGCGGGGGCTCCTCGGTGGGGTGGTCCTGGAGGCGGCCGTGGCACAAAAGGCCGAGGAAGCGGTAGCGCAGCCTCCGGAGACCGCCGAGCTCGCTGCTGAGGTCCTTGTACTTGCCGGTGGAGATGGCGCGGTAGTTGTGCGTCGCGAGGTCGTACAGAAACTTGCGCCTAAGGACGGCCCGCTGTACCGCAGTGGCGAACCTTCCCTGACTATAGGCGTCAAACGCCTCGAGGCCCCGTATGTATCCGAGCTGCACCCTCTCGCAGAACGAGCCGCCCTTCCCCAGGCTCGTCATGAAGCCGCCGCTGTCCACCGTGTAGCACGACATGTCCCTATCGATGTACCAGGCGGGCCCCTCCGTCAGGCAGAACAGGAACAGCGGCTGGTCACCCACCCGGTAGTACTTGCTGGGAAACTCGCTGGCAGAGATTCCCTCGTACTCCACCATCGTCTCGCGCCGGGACATGAAGCTGCTGAGCTGGAACATCCACTTGTCCTCGAACAGCTCGTGGTGGAGGTACTCCTCGGGCGTGATGGCACCGGCGGCAACCCTGATGGGCGGGAAGTGCTGCGGGAGCCTGTCGCCCTCGACGCTAACTCCCTGGGTGTTGTGCACGCAGAACGAGCACTCCGGATGGGTCCTGAGGGCGTCGACCTGCAGCTGGAGCTTGAGGGGGTCGGACCAGAAGTCGTCAGTCTCGCAGTAGGCGATGTAGCTCCCCCGTGCCTCGGCGAGCATCTTGCCCAGGAAGTGCCGGCCCTGTCCGTACTGGTTCTCCTCCTCCAGCATGGGCCGCACCATCTGGGGGTACCTGCGCTGGAACTCCCTGATGATGTCCTGCGAGCCGTCCGTCGACGCGTCATCATGGACGAGCAGCTCGTACGCGAAGTCCGTCTTCTGTGACACGAGACTCTCCAGTGCGCGTCGCAGTGACCTCGCATGGTTGTAGCAAACGCAAAGGACCGTGACCACCATCTCATCGTGTGCCATTCTTCCTTCATTTCTCCTTTTTCCCGCAACGCGCATAGATTCCAAGCCCTCCGTCATGCAGGCCTCTTCTTCCTCCTGACCAGGTCCATGATCATGAGGAGGACCTCGTTCTTGGTCACCAGGCAGAAGGCGAAGTAGGTGATGACGGCCAGGACCACGTCCACGAGAAGCCCGACGAAGACATTGTGCACAAGGAAGTTTGCGACGAGCATGGGCGCGGCCATGGCGGCGCACGCCAAGAACGTGTCTATCATGAACGGACGGTCAAGGCTCACCTTGAGAATCCTTCTCGAGTAGTGCAGCAGGATGGCGTTTACCAGGAGCTCGGTGACAATGGAGGCGAAGGCGGCCCCGTTCTGCGCGAATCGGGGTATCAGCACCATGTTTAGCGCCACGTTGACCGCCGCCGCCAGGAAGTATGCGGCGAGGAGCCTGTTTTCCTGGCCGGAGCTGATGATGACCTGGTACGACACGATATCCCCAAGCCCCTTGATGAGGACCAGGGGTGCCATCAGCTGCATCGTGAGCGCGGCGGGCCTGAAGGGCTCCCCGAACATGACCACCACCAAATCGTTGGCAACGAGCACGGTCCCGACGGTCAGCGGCAGGGCGAAGAAGAGCACAATCCGAAAGCCCATAGAGACGAGCCTGTCAAAGCGCTCCTTGTCCGTCTCGTACAGATAGCTAATCCTGGGCAGGAAGATCTCGGAGATGGCCGTGGCGAGCGTCAGCACCAGCCCGATGACCTTCTGTGCGTTGTTGTACCAGCCGACCACGTCGGAACTCTGGGAGGCGCCCAGCATGAGCACGTCGATGTTGTTGTAGAGCTGGGCACCGGCAGCGCAGGCCACCAGGACGAAGATGGGGCGCAGATGCTGTCTGAGCTGTAGCCCATGGAACGTGAACGTGACGTATCTGCGAGCACGTATGATGTTGAAGACGTAGTTGCCGCAAATCGCGAGCGATGAGATGAGGGCGCTCGTCACGTAGTCGCTCTGGCTGCGCACGAAGAGAAGTATTGCCACGATGGAGAGCCCCTTGATTAGGATGCTCCTGACGGCGATGTAGACGTACTCCTCCTTGCCCTGGTAGAACCAGTCGACGTTAATGTAGTTAAAGACGATGGGCAGGCCGCAGGCCACATAGAGGGGGACGTCACCGGAGAAGTACGTGACCACCAGACACGCGTAGAGAAGGAGGGCGACACTTGTCGAGCAGAAGTTGATGACCAGCACCTCGCTGAACAGCTTGTCCGTGGCCTCCCGGCTGTCCCTCCGCTTGGCGACCTCCCTCACGCCATACGTCGGGATTCCCAGAGCACCCAGCAGCACCATGTACGAGACGACGTTCTGCGCATACGAGATCTTGCCGACGCCCGCAGGCAGCAGCACGCGGGCGAGGTACACGGCAGAGATAAGCGGGAAGACCACGTTGAGCACCTTGTACAGAACGTTGAACGCCGCGTTGGTGGCCAGCGATATCCTTGGTGAGGACTGCTCCTCTTTCACGCGCTCCTCCGTCTTCCTGTCCGACGACAAGCCTCTTCGCGTCTGCTCTCCGCAGCTGCCACGGCCACGCTAGCGGCCCTCTCTCCGCCTGGAGACGAGATAGTAGGCACCCGCACCCACAAGCCCGCCTGCCGTGTTGTACGCGAGGTCGGAGAGCTGGAAGGTTCCCAGGTGGAACAGCAGCTGGGAACACTCGATGAAGAGGGAGAGGAGTGCCGAGGCCTGGACCGACTTCGTGAACGCAGAGGCGCGGGTCTCTGTGCCGGCGACGCTCCCCCTCCTGCACAGCACGTCGGAGAGCAGCAGGCCAAACGGCACGAACAGGATGAAGTTCTCGACCGCCTCGGCCGTGAACTTGCCGTCCCTGTCGTACAGCCCCCAACCGCCCAGGACGTTGGAGAGCGGGTCGAACCAGATATCGCGCGAATACAGCGTCTTGAAGAGCACCAGCACGACAAACAGCACAAGGAGGAACTCTATCCTGAAGAGTTTCGACGTCCGGAACGCCCCGATCCACGCCCTTGCCCCGCGCGATGCGGACTCATGCAGGGACCACCCGTGCTCGTGGGCATAGACGAAGAAGAACATGACGAAGACCGTGAGGGTCAGCGCAAACAGGAATGGCTGGTAGATTGATGTGAGGACGTCTCCAATAATATAGGCGACCATGTGCCAGACACCACCACTAAACGCTGGAACCATGCGTGATATCTCCCGTCTTTCTGTATTTGTCCAAGATGAATGGCACGGCAAGGAACATGTATACCAGATAGCCCGACTCCACGGTCAGGGAGCTGTTGTAGACCGAGAGCAGCAGCGCCATCAGCGCAATGACGCTGGTACAGTTGACCACTGTTCTCAAGTCCGGATCCCTGTATCGCCTGAGTCGGCTCACGATGAGGGCGAGGACGAAGAACGCCTCGAAACACGCAAGGCCAATGAGCCCTGTCTCGAGGTACACGTATGCGTCCGAGAACCACGCATAATGCAGCCAGCTGAAGTAATGGTAGAAAGAACTCGTCAGCATCGCGAAGTTCGAGGAATAGCTGCAGTTGCCAAGGCCAAAGCCAAAGAGGAGCCTCGTCAGGTCTCCCGAGAAGAACATCGACGTGATGCGCGACAGCGCGTTCATGCGGCTGAGGTCGCCCGTGCCCGTGTAGCCCGCATCCCCCATGTAGGTCGCCAGCGCGTCGCTTGTGAAGAAGTCGATGCCCGAGCCGCTGAAGAAGAGCTGCATGATATACAGACCGACAATGATGCCCACCAGCATGACAAGGGCAAGGGCCAGCGAACGCATGGTCAGCCTTTCGCTGAGGGTCGCCACGGATACGACAATCATCAGTTCGAGGAAGTATACCTTGAGTTCCGCGACGGCCATCATGTAGAAGGACAGGGCAAGCACTAATGAGAGCTTGAGGATGGACGTCCTTCCTGCCAGATACTCTGTGACATAGATGGCCGTCGTGATGACGAGCAGGATGTTGAGATAGCCGTTACCCCCCTGCTGCACGCCAAAGGAGCCGCCGACGTAGTCACCGGAGTAGCCCATGGCATATTCGAGCATGCAGAGGGGCACGTTTAGGAAGAAAAGGGCCTTGAAGAAGTCAGGCATGCGCAGGACGTCCCGAGCGCCCCAAAGCGCCACGCAGCATGTGAAGAACACATAGAACCGGAACGTATTCCTGAGGCCCCACAGATACAGCACTGCAGAACCACCGACCGTGAGGGCCCTCAGCAGCGTGAGGAACAGGAACACCAGTACGAGCGCAAAGGCAGGGCGGCAGTACCTCCCATCGTTGTCGTACTTCCCTCGCATGAGGATGGCGACGAAGAGGAACACGTTGATGACGTCGAAAAGATAGGTAATCGTCGCGGGAGCGCCGAGGATATCACGCAGGAACCCGAAGGTTGCCAGCAGGCACGCCTCACCCCAGATCAGGGTCCCGCTCTTCCTCCCAATCCAGATGTCCCCCAGGCGGCGCATGGCCAGTCCCCGACCCGCACCCTCCATCCCCCTGGGCGATGATCGTAGCCCGACACCAGCGCTGTGCATGCCATCCACCATGGCTAACGCAGGTGTAGGGGTACGTGTCCGGCACGCTGGTGACGCTCGCCGTACATGAAGCCGACAATCTGCACGTCTGCGAGCCGCAGGCGCCTCAACGTCTCGGCAACGTCGGCCTTTCTCGTCTTGCCCGCGCGGACCGAGAGGAAGACCTTGCCGAACAAGTCCGCCAGGACCAAGGCGCTGTCATCGGAGAGAGCGGAGGGGATGGCTGCAACGACGTAGTCGTAGTCCTTCTCGAACCCCCTAAGCAGCGACGTCATGCGCCCATCCTGGACACGCCTTCCAAAGTCGTCAATCGACCCTCCCGACGCGAGGAAGTCAATCCCCTGCCCTACCTCCTGCACGACGTCGGAGACCTGGCCATGCCCGAGGAGAAGGTCCGTCAGCCCGCCGGTCCGGCTCACCCCCAGCGCCTTGCCGCAGGCATCGCTACTGACATCACAGTCGATGAGGAGGACTCGCGCGGCCCTCGTGGCAAACGACGTCGCAAGCGCAATGGCATTCGTTGCGGCCAGGCCCTTGCCATCGGCATCCATCACCCCAATCGTGCGTGAGGCATGGCGCGGCAGCAGGGGCAAGAGCTCGCCGGCGTCGACGACAGAGGGTATCCCGAAGCGCTCCTCCAGCTCCTCCTTGCTCCCGACGTTCTTGTTCTTGCCGTCCTTGCCCACGACAACGAGAGCCGCCACCACGAACCCAACGAGGGAGGCCGCCGCCGTGTTGAGCAGGAGGGAGGGAGAACTCTGCGTAGTGCTCACCTTTGGCGACTCAACCACCGCCATGGAACTATCCTTGGCGATGCCCGAGATGTAGCCTGGTGCGATGTCGATGAGGGACACCGCGATGTCATAGGCATCCTGGGGGGAATCGGCTGTCACGGTCACGGTCACGAGGGGAGTCTTCTGCTCGACCTCAGTGGCGACGAGCGTCCTGTCGAGCACCCGGGAGTCGTAGCCGTCCAGGCCCGTGCCCTCGACGGCCCTCGAGACCATCTCGCTGCTCTCGAAGATGAAGGCGTAGGTGCTTGCCAGGGCGTTCGAGGCATCGATGTCACCGCTGCCCAGGTAGTTCGTGATGGGAGACTCCGTGGTCACCTGCTGGTTGGCAGGACGGTTGGTGACATACACCGTGAAGGACGACTGGTAGTGCGGGGTGACCTGCGTCGTCGTGTACGCGAAGGCGAGCGTCCCCAAGGCGGCGGCCGCCAGCAGGCACACGAGCAGATGCCTGCCCACGGCCCTGAAGGCGTCACCCAGCCGGATGCCGTTGTCCTCGTCATAGGAGACGTCGATGTACCGCTCGTCCATGGGCTAGTTGCGCTCCGTGATGATCCTGCAGCTTGCAAGCATGTCCTGTGACTCTTCCTGGGAGGTGTTCATGATGACGTCGATGATGGAGAGGCAGGGCACGAACTCCTGGGCCTGCTGCCGATAGGCGATAGGGATGCACTCCAGGAAGCCGAGGGCCAGGCCATGCTCCCTGAAGGTGTCGAAGGCATAGAGCTCCCGCCCCCCGATGGCGTTATAGTAGGTGTCAGCCCCCAGCTGCCTGCAGTAGTCGAAGATCCTTCCCTCCTTGCGCAGGGTAGGGTCCTGCGGGTAGTCGGACGTCCTCACCAACCGCGTGGTGATGCCGAGGTAGGAGCAGACGACCGAGATGGTATGGAACAGGAAATCCGCCAGGTTAAGGGTGTCGCAGGTCAAGGCATCGCGCATGACGTCCAGGCCCGTCTCGAGGTTGGGGGCCTTGCGATAGCACCCGCGCAGGACATTGAGCCTCTCCCCCACGTCGAGGGGCTTAATCATATGGTCGCAGATGTGCCTGTTCTGAGACATGTGGCTCACGGTGACGTTGAAGTAGCACACGTCGCCCTGGCGCAGAATCCTGTTCCGGTGCACCCAACCACCCTTGATGAAGTTGTAGTTGTCCGCCGACGCAAAGACGTCGACCGCGTTTATCAGCTGCCAGTAACCAAGGTATGGCATGAAGTATGGCTGATGTATTCCGGCAATCAAGGCATCCCCCTCAATGACACAGCGTGCCAATGATATAAGGCCAACTGAGCTAGTTTAAAGATAAGCGTTCACGTAAGGTCTCCCCCCAGCAAAGCTCCATAGAACGTCTGTACTTCGCCTTTGCGGGCGGGGAACGACTGCTTCCACGTGAGCTTGAACAGGCTCGTGTCGCTCGAGAGCTCCTGCCACCTCTGCCTGTCGAAGGGCTCTCCCAAGCATTTGCCCAGCTCATCGCAGAGGGGGTTGTTCGGCCGTATGGCATCGAAGGCCCTGGCTATGGAGGGGTCATGCCTCTGTGCCAGAACGATCATGTAGTCGACCA
The DNA here is from genome assembly GCF_057241865.1 of Tractidigestivibacter sp. Classification (NCBI taxonomy): domain Bacteria; kingdom Bacillati; phylum Actinomycetota; class Coriobacteriia; order Coriobacteriales; family Atopobiaceae; genus Tractidigestivibacter; species Tractidigestivibacter sp. Next base: position 36,186 of record NZ_DBHHPX010000023.1, on the reverse strand, counting down.
GGAGATAGTCAACCATGAAGTCGTTTTTCTGCCAGTACTCGAGGAAGAAGTCCCTGATGGTTGCGAACACCCTCCTGTGCGCCGTGTCACAGGAGAGCGAATAGCCCGCAAAATAGCCAGAGGCGACGGAGGCGTGCAGGTAGTCGGGCCGTTTGATCGAGAACAGAGGCTGTCCGAAGGCCAGGTCCCCCAACGGGCCGCAGCAGAAGAAGGTGGCGTCGAGCCAGAGGCCTCCGTGCTCCGCCAGCAGGCTGAGCCTCAGGAGGTCGGAGAGGTTGGTCCTCGTGATGGTCCCCTCCGCCACCTTTCCCATCACCCAGTCGGGGATATGCACATAGTCGCGATAGTTCCTGTCCGTAATGATGGTCACGGCATGCCCGTCCGCATTGCGGCATATGGATTCGACGCAGGCCCTCACGATGGCAGGGGCGCACTCGATGCCCTGCCACCAGCACAGCCAGATCCTCCCCTCCAGGTCTGGGTCGCCCGGCGGCAGCTCTGTCGCATAGTCGTACGACTCGTAGTAGCCGTGGGACCTCGCCTCGAGATACTCGAGTACCGTCTCATGCTTACGCATGAGACGGTCGCGGACTGCGGGGGGCTCCTGGAACCCGTTGCGGTTCATCACCTGGATGTCCACCTTGGCACGCAGCGTGTCGAGGGCGTCTCGCCATGAGGTCTCGCCGGCGATGGCGCGTGTCGCATGAAGCTCCTCGGCAACACGATGAGATACTCGTCTGAGATTCATATGACCTGCCATCATCGTCCGCCTTTCTTTATCGCAAGTCTCATCCTCAGCAGGAGCAGCGCCGTGCGCGTGTGCCTCCCGACAAGGCTCCTCTGGAAGATGCGCTGCTGGACGGGGAGGGTATCGATGGGAAAGTCCATGCAATAACTCCGGAACATCGTCGAGTCGATGAGTCCGAGGACCTCGCTGCGCTGTTCTCGGGGCGTCAGGTCGCTGGTGGCCACGAGGCCCACGTACAGACGGGCATAATCGACCGCCGTCCGTCTTACGCGCAGCATGCAGTCCTCGCTATCGGGCTCCATGCGGGCGAGGGCGGCAAGGGCGTCGACAAAGTCCGAATAGAGGCCCAGCTTCTCCCGTGAGAACGTTTTGGTAATGGAACTCTGGTCATCCTTTCGGTAGCAGTAGTCGGTTGACCCCACGAACGAAATCCTCCGGGCAGACCCATATGCATCAAGGTTGAATAACGTGTCTTCGGAAAGCGCGTTTCTGAAGGCGAGCCCGCAGGACTCGATGAGGGACCTTCTGTACAGCGACATGCACACGGACATCGGGAATGACTCGACGGCCGCATCACCGGGAGCGTGCCCGTAGAGCTCCCTGCGCACACCAAGGATGTCCTGCTTGTCCTCCAGCGTCCTGCCTGCAAGGGGATGGGGCTTGACGAAGGTCTTGCGTCCATTGGTCACATCGCAGTGTCCGCTCACCACGATGTCCGACCCCGACTCCACCGCCTTGCCGTAAAGGTGCTCGTACATCGTGGGCTCGACCCAGTCGTCGGAGTCGACGAAGGTGAGGTAGTCGCCCATGCACCAGCGGATGCCCACGTTCCTCGCGGGGCCGAGGCCCTCGTTGGGTTGATGGATGACCCTGATGTTCCCATGGCACGACGCATACGCGTCGGCAACCTCCCCCGCGCCATCGGGGGAACCGTCATCGACCAGGATGATCTCGATATCGTCGAGCGTCTGGCCGAGCAGGCTGTCTACGCACTGGGGAAGGTACTGCCTGGTATTGAATATGGGCACCACGACACTAACTCTCGGCATCGATAAGCCCCCCATACAGATGGACTAGGGACGCCATGTACGCATCCTGCGAGCAATGGTCAAGCACATAGTCCCTGCAGCGCTGTTGCATGGCATGGTAGCCGACGATGTCCGAACAGAGCCGCACGCCCCGCATGATGGCGTCCGCAAGCGACCGTACGTCACCGGGCTCACAGAGCAGGCCCGTCTCACCGTCTATCACGAGTTCGGGTATGCCGCCGATGCGCGAACCGATGACCGGTGTGCCCGCCCCAAATGCCTCGATGACCGAATAGGGCATGTTCTCGCGCCAACGCGAGGCAGTGACGGCAAGGGAGGCCCCCTCTATATTTGCGCGCAGGGCATCCCCCTGCTGAAAGCCAACGAACTCGACGCGACTGGCCCCTGGCATGCTCTTGGACAGTGCCTCGGCCGCCGTCCGCTCGGGACCTTCCCCCGCGATGACCATGTGCCAGCCGTCCGGAAGCGTGTCGATGACGCCCTGAAACGCCCTGACAAGGACGTCCACGCCCTTCTCCTTTGAGATGCGCCCGAAGAAGAGCAGGTAGGGATGCTCGTGATCCGTGCTGTCGGCGCCTTGTGCCCGAGCCTGGTCGCAGATGGCATCGCTCGCGAAATTCTGCATCCATACGACCTTGTCATCGGGCCATCCCCCCTCGACCAGCTTCGACCGCATGAAGCGCGAGGGGGCAATGACCTTGTCGATTCTCTCGTTGAGCCTGTGGAGCTGGATGTACTTGGCCTCGACGGCGGCGAGGGCGCTTTTCGCACGCGACCCCTTGACGCAACATCGCGCAACGCACTGGCCGAAGCGGCCACCAAGGCAGGCGTCGCAGACCTCGCCGGCACCATCGAGCATGAGGTAATTGGGGCACACAGTGATGTAATCGTGCGCCGTGTAGAGAACGGGGGTGGTCCCAAGCGAGGGCGCATCGAGTATCGAGAGGGTGATCTGGCGATGCACGTTGTTCAGGTGGACCACATCGGGTCTGAAGTCCCGCAGGAGCGCGTCAAAGCTGTTGCGGGCCTCGCGGGAATACACCAACGACCATCCGTCCCGTAATGTCTTGATGGGGTTCTGGGCCTCGTTGTACTCACGCTGGGTGACAAAGTACGCATCCTGCGCACAGGGTACGTTCGAAGGGTGCCGCATGGAGAAGTAGGCCACGTCATGGCCCATCTGCTCCAGTCGCTCGCCGAGCGCGAAGTAGTAGGTCTCTGCCCCTCCCTTGGGATAGTGGAACTTGTTCACGAGCAGCACTCTCATATAGGCGAGGAGCTCACCCCCCCCCCGATAGAGGGCAAGCGTCCGTGCTACAACGGCATCCCACCCATAGGCAAACGACACGTGCATGCGCGCCTGGATGCCTAGCGAAGAGACGTGCGCCGGATTCTCGAGTAGTTGGGTGAGGGAGCTCCGCAGCGCCACCACGTCCCCCCTCGGAAACGTGGCTCCCGCACTACTGAGGGTTTCGGCGCACTCCGCTATGTCGCTTGTGAGACAACAGTTGCCGTATGACATCGCCTCAAGGAGGCTCATAGGCATGCCCTCGAGATCTGAGGGAAGCACGTATAGGTAGGCGTTGCTGTAGAGCTCCTCGAGCTCGCGACCTTGCACGAAGCCCGTGAAGAGGATGGAAGGGTCATCGCCCGCAAGGGCCCTCACCCGATTGAAGTACGCCTGGGAGTCGGATGGGCCACCAGCGATAATAAGACGCTTGTCCGTCCGCACGCCTCGCCAGGCCTCTATGAGGTAGTGGACGCCCTTCTCGGGGACGATGCGTCCCACGAAAAGGACGTAGGAGGCTGCCGAGAGACCATACTTGGACGCGATGGTATGCACAGGAACTGGTGCTTTCACCGTCACTCCGTTGGGGATGTAGTGCGCCTCGCGACCGTAGGTGTCACGGAAGTAGTCCTGGACGTTCCTACTGAGGACAATAAGCTCATCGGCCTGGGCGGCGGCGAGACGCTCCCCATGCCTCAGATAGCCCGAGGCGAGCCTGCCCCACTTGGCACGTTGCCAGTCGAGCCCATGTATCGTGGCGACGCTGCGGATGTGCGCGCGACGGGCCAGCGGGATCATGGCACAGGGGCCCTCCGCATGGAAGTGGATGACGTCTGGCCTGTCGGCGACGGCGGCGCGGGCCGCAAAGTACGAGGAGCTTGCGGCGGCAAGCCCCCTCACGTCGACGGTGGGCACCGTCTTGATCCGAACGCCCTCGTACTCCTCCGGCGCCACGGGACTCAGGCCCCTGCCGGCCACGTCATGGCCCTGGCGATTGTAGACGGTCACGTCATGGCCGAGGGCGGCCATCCGCGTGGCGAGCTCTGTCACCACGACCTCCACGCCGCCCTCGCGCGATGGCATGCGCTTATGTCCCAGCATGGCAATCCTCATACCTGCGGCCGGCTAGCATCCCTGCGCGGTGAGGACCACGCCCACTGTCTGGAATATGAGCTTCAAGTCGGTGAGGAAGGACCGGGTCCTCACGTAGAGGAGGTCGAGGTCGACCCACTCATCGAAGGTAAGGCTGTCGCGGTTGCGCTGGACCTGCCAGTAGCTGGTGATACCGGCATCGCAGAGGAGGCGCTGGGACTGGTAGGGAGTGTATTGGGCGACCTCGCTGGGTAGCGCCGGGCGAGGCCCCACTATCGACATCTGCCCAAAGAGCACGTTGAAGAACTGGGGGAACTCGTCCAGGGACGTCTTGCGTATGAAGTGACCGACCCGTGTGACCCTGGGGTCGTGCGCCATCTTGAAGACGGGGCCGTCCTTCTCGTTGTAACGCATGAGCCCCGCAAGCCGCTCCTCCGCGTCGGAGTACATGGAGCGAAACTTCCACATGCTGAAGGTCCTGCCCCCCCTTCCCACGCGCGTCTGCCTGAAGATGACGGGCCCCTGGGGATCGTCCAACTTGATGGCAAGGGCTATCAGGGCGAAGAGCCACGAGAACCCCACGATCACAAAGAGGGAGAACAGGACGTCAAAGGCACGCTTGGCCACTTCGTAGGCACCATGGGACTCATTATGCGCCACGACAAGCGCGTCCCCACAGTCTTCAAGCTTAGTCGCGGAATCCTCGACCTTCATGATGAGAGTATGGTTGCCTTTCCGTCTATCCTCGCCCGTCGGACGATACGATGTGACTGTCAGGTCGTCCCGACAGAGCCCCAACCCCCGGTAACGACCATAGCAATATGCACACATAAAAGAACAATGCTATATTTCCCCCACGAAAAAATAGGCACAGCCGACCTCCCGCCGAAACACATGGCCTTATATCGCCATCTTCTGGGAAGCGCGTGCCCGCATTCGCCTTGTAGGCTACACCCGCCCCACCAAGCTGTCAATAGGGCACTATGGGGGAATCATTTCCCTGTCACGGCTCAGCCGGGCTGCCACGACCACGGTCACCCGGGTTGATCAACCCGGACCTCGCTGGAGGCCAGGGTCGCGCAGATGGTCGCGGCGAGACCATTGGCTCTCACACCAACAAGAGACGCCCCATCCCAAGCGTTGCGGAGAGGCGGGCTCTTGTCTCGCTCGCTTCCAGCCGTGCATAATTTGTCCGACGAGAAGCCCCCGGTGGTTGGGAATTTCGCGAACGCCTAACCCGGGGCCTAACCGGCGATTTTTACGGCATCGTTCTCGACTCGTGGGGAATTGCCGGCTAGCAGGGTCTATCCGTTCGAAAAATGCGGGGCCGCCATTAACTCGTGAGATATCGCAGTTTAGAGCGAGAGGACCGCAGGGATGCCCTCCCTCGGCGTCGCGCAGACGCCGAGGGGCCAGTTGTCGCAGCCGCCCTGTCACTCGCCGTACCTCTCTATGCCCCTGCGGTGTAGGGCTTCTTCCAGAACGAGAGGATCAGCGCACCAACCACGGAGCCAACTACCAGCGCCACGAGGTACATCACGGGATTGCCGATAACGGCAATGACCCAGGCGCCACCGTGAGGAGCGGGGCTCGTGCAGCCGCACGCCGCCGAGATCGCACCCGCAACGGCAGAGCCAATGATGCAGGAGGGAAGCACGTGACCGGGGTCGGCAGCGGCGAACGGGATGGCGCCCTCGGTAATGAACGAGAGGCCCATGATGTAGTTCACAATGCCCGCGTCGCGGTCGGCCTTGGACCACTTGTTCTTGAAGAACGTGGTGGAAAGGGCAATGGCCAGAGGGGGAACCATGCCGCCAACCATCACGGAGGCCATGATGATCTGGCCGGACGTAGTGCCAGCGGCAAGGGCTCCCGTGCCAAAGACGTAGGCTGCCTTGTTGAATGGGCCGCCCATGTCGATGGACATCATGCCACCGACCACGGCACCAAGCAGCACGATGTTTGTGGTCCCCATGCCATTGAGCCAGTTGTTCAGACCGGTGTTGATGGCACCAAAGATCGGGTTCAGCACGAACATGACGGCGCCTATGGCAAGCGTGCCCAGAAGCGGGTAGATGAGCATGGGCTTTATGCCCTCGAGCGAGGCGGGCATGCGGTCGCAGAGCCTCTCGATGCCAAGTGTCATGTACCCGGCGGCAAAGCCGGCGAAGAGCGCCGCGATGAAGCCGCCAGAGACGCACGCCGCAGAGGCGGCATCGGGGTCAGCGTTCAGGAGCGCAAGGTAGGCAAGGCTGTAGCCGCCCTTGGCAAAGAGGCCACCAACAAAGCCAGGGGCCAGGCCGGGCCTGTCCGCGATGGACATGGCGATGAAGCCGGCAAGGATGGGCAGCATGAGGCCAAACGCCTCGCCGCCAATGGTCTTGAAGAACGCAGCCGCCGGAATCGACGAGCCGTACGTCGAGGTGCCAAGGCCCGGCTGGTCGACGAGGAACGCGATCGCCGTGAGGATGCCGCCGCCAATGACGAAGGGCAGCATGTGGCTCACGCCGTTCATGAGATGCTTGTAGATCACATGCCAGGCGGAGTCCTTCTCGGCGCCTGCGCTGGCGGCCGCAACCTCGCCCTCCTGCACGGGTGCCTCGCCATCGAGGATGGTCTGGATGAGCTTCTCGGGCTCGGAGATGCCCGCGGTGACGTTGGTCGAGAGGACCTGCTTGCCTCCAAAGCGGGCGCGGTCCACGTTCTTGTCGGCCGCGATGATCACGCCCTTTGCGTGCGCGACCTCCTCGGCGGTAAGGACGTTCTTCGCGCCCACGGAGCCCTGCGTCTCCACCTTGATGGTGACGCCCATCTCGGCGGCCTTCTTCTCGAGGCTCTCCGCAGCCATGTAGGTGTGGGCGATGCCCGTGGGGCAAGCCGTGATTGCAAGGATGTCCGGCAGAGAGGAGGCTGCCTTGGCCACCGGCTCGGCCTTCTTTGCCTCAGCCTCTTCGCGCGTGGCCTCCGCAGCGTCGATGGCTGCCATGAACTCCTCGGGCGTCTTTGCCGCACGCAGCGCGTCCGCGAATTCCTGGTGCATCAGAAGCTTCGAAAGCTGCGCCAGTATCTCGAGATGCGCGTTGTTCTCACCTTCGGGCGCCGCGATCATGAACATGAGGTCGGCCGGCGCCCCGTCGAGTGAGTTCCAGTCGGTGCCGCCGGGCACGGTCATGGCCGCAAGGCCTGGGCGCTTGACCGCGGCCGTCTTGGCGTGCGGGATGGCGATGCCGTCCCCCACGGCAGTCGAGAACTCCTCCTCTCGCGCCATGATCGCCTTCTTGTAGGCCACCTTGTCTGTGATGTTGCCCGCTGCATCCTGCAGGGCAACCAGCTGGTCGATGGCATCGTCACGACTTGTGGCGGTAGCACCAACCTTGATTGCCTCGGGCCTGAGCAGATCGGTGATCTTCACTCGTGCTCCCCCTTCCTGTGCGCGGACATCCGTCCGCTCCCGGGCACCCAGGCCCTCTCGCCATGGGTGCACTCACTGCTAAAAATGCACTTGCGCCTACATGTTGGCGAGCAGGGCCTCAACCTCGGGCCGCGTGGCAAGGTTCTCCGAGAAGGCGCTGGCAGACCCCGTGCAGACGCCCATCTTGAATGCCGTCTCATAGTTGCCGTCGCTCTCGATCCAGCCCGTGAGGAACCCGGCGACCATCGAGTCACCCGCGCCTACGGTGTTGACCATGGCCCCCCTGGGGGCCTCGGCCATGATTACGTCCCCCTTCTCGGAGACGAGAACCGCACCCTCACCGCCCATGGAGACCAGCACGTTTCTGGCGCCGCGCTCCTGGAGCGTGCGCGCATAGGGCTCGACCTGGTCGCGGCGCGTGATGGTGGCGCCCACGATGTCGCCCAGCTCGTGGTTGTTGGGCTTTACCAGGAAGGGGTGGTACGGCAGGACGTTGACGAGAAGGTCGCGCTCGGCATCCACCACAATATCGATGCCGCGGCCGTCGAGGCGGCTCATGATGCGCTCGTAGATGTCAGACGGGAGCACGGAGGGCACGTTTCCGGCAATCACAAGCAGGTCACCAGACTTGAAGGTGTCAAGCTTGGCATAGAGGGCATCGATGTCTGAGGGCGTGACCTTGGGCCCAAGGCCGTTGATTGCGGTCTCCTCCTTGGCCTTGACCTTCACGTTGATGCGGCTCATGCCTTCCTTGACCTCGATGAAGTCGCACGCGGCACCATAGGCGCTCATCCGTGCCTCAATCTCTCGCCCAGTGAACCCGGCCACAAGGCCCAGCGCCGTTGACGCATGCCCAAGGTTGGAAAGCACGATGGAGACGTTGATCCCCTTGCCGCCGGGCAGAACCTGCTCGTAGCTTACACGGTTTATCTCGCCGAGCTTGAACTCGTCGAGACGAACTATGTAGTCGAGCGACGGATTGAACGTTACGGTGTAAATCATGAACTACTCCCCCACTTCCACGACGTTGCCTGCATCTTGAAAGCCTCCGTCTTCCGGAAGCTTGTCCGTAAGTACGGTCGCGTCCTCAAACGACGCAAAGGTGACGAGAGAGACCTGGTCGAACTTGCTCTGGTCGGCCAGCACGTAGCGCCTGAGCGTATGCACCATGCTAACCTCCTTGACCTTGGCCTCGCTGAACTCCGGCGTAGTGAATCCCGCATCGAGCGAGATCCCGTTGGTGCCCCAAAAGCCAATCGTGAAGTGGAGGTTTTGGAGGGAAGCGATGGCAGCCTCTCCCACGAGAGCCTCCGTGACGGGCTTTACCAGCCCACCGGGCAGATACGTCTTGCATTCCCTGGCAAGCAGCAGCTGCGCATGCGGGATGGAGTTCGTGAAGTACGTTGCGCTCGTCTGTGCGATTGCCTCTACGAGCTGCATCGTTGAGGTTCCGGCATCAATGTAGACAAAGTCGTCTGGGCCGATGAGAGACGCTGCGTAGGTGGCAATCACCCTCTTGGCGGCCGCGTTGACATCGCGCTTCTGCGCCACGGAAGCGTCGTGGAGCACGAGACGCCCGCGCGGCACCGGAGCCGTTGCCCCGCCATGAACGCGAATGATCTGGTTTTGCTCGTCCAAGGCAGCGAGGTCGCGCCGAACGGTTGACTCCGAGGCATCAAGGGCTTCCATGAGCTCTGGCATCGTGGCCGAACCGCGCTCGCGTACGAGCCGCGCGATGATGTCCTGGCGCTCCCGGGCAAGCATGGGCACCCCTTTCCGTTATAGGCGGCCTTCTCGACATGTCAAGCGCGCGGAACCGTATGGTCCCCCTGTTGTGCACTCCCCACTGGGTCCCGCGCTGATGCCATTATCCATCAATTGCAGTCATAGTCAGTCATAAACAATCATTTCCAGTCATATTGCCGCCAATGGCGTGTTTTTGACGACAAGCGGTAGCAATTGAATCAAAGCCATGCGTAGCGTGAGACGGCAGGCTACTCGCCCGAGGCAACGCCTCGGAGGCAGGCGAAGAACGCCGCGAAGCCAGGCAAGAGGACTATGGCCGCAGCAGCATCCCCTTGAAGCCGCCCCTCCATCCCGTACATAACGAGCGGGATAGCAAACGTGAGCACAAGTGCCGCGAGGCCTCCCCAGGTGCCTGGCGTAAGGCGGGCACCAACTCCAAAGAACAGATGCAGCGCCACGGCAGGAAGCCCAATCATGGTCACCACGCCTGCGGTACAGACAATCGCACGAGCAAGGGTCCCCAACTGCTCTGCCACTTGGAAGGCCACCGCCATGCAGACGAACACGACAAACGCTCCGCCTGCAAGCTTGAGAAGCTTCTCCTCCATTGCCGCCCCCTCTCATTTGCCCTGTACCCAGGCACGTGAAGTGCAAAACATAGGGAGGTGCCGAGCAGCGGGTATAGTGCCCGAAGGGAAGTGCCGAGAGACACGTGACCAAGGGAGGCACATGCAGTCAGAGCAGAGCGGCGTGCACCGCATCGGGCAGGTCGTCAAGATCATACTGGCAGTAATTGGCGGCATCACTGTGGCGCTGGTGCTGCTCGCAGCGGCACTGGTGTACGAGCTCAACTACGCCGTGCGCACCGTCGACACGTCCACTTCCCCAGATGGCAGGCTCACGCTTGAGCTGCAGGCAGTTGGCGAGCCCCTGTTCTTCTCTTCGGCGGATGCCCGTCTTGTCCTCAGGCTGGATCGCTACGAGATCTCACGCATGGACACAAGCATCGCAGACGACGGCGTGCAGGTGCGCGCCGACAGCTGGCAGGTGAGTTGGAACGATACGGGAGCCGAGGTGCGGCTTATGGGGTCTGAGCAATACGACGAGCTTGTGACCATGGGTTTTGATGGCAGCGTCACGACCAGGCAGACAAATGAACGATACGGCAAGCCGCAAGAGACCCAAACACCCACCGAGGTAGATGGCGGGCCCGTCACGACAGAAGGCATGCGGCAACAGGCCGACGAGACTGACACCGCCTACGAAGCGGTCTACGATGCCATGCTCAAGTCCCAGGGCTATGGCTTCCAGGTGACATACAACGCCCGCGGTGACGAGCAGATTGTTCTCTCCCAAGACAGCGAGAGCGTCGTGCTTCTCGTCTACGACCGCGATTCGGCCAACGGCGCGTGCACGCTCCTTGCACTGGAGAGCTGCCCCGTTGAGGACTGTGGCAGCTGGTCGATCGACGAGGCCACGCTGCTCGACGAGTATGCCTATGCACATGATACGGGCGAGGTCATCGCGTCCGGTAAGACCTCGTGGTCGGATGCTGGCACGCAGGCCTTCCGCGACGCCACGGGAGAGTAGCGGGCCATCGACCCCAGGTCTGCCTCGAACGAAGAGCCCCACACCCGGAAGGACACCAAATGTGACCGGTGGTGCGAGGCTCATAGAGAAGCAAGGGCGACGCGGCTAGCCCTTCGCTGCCTTGATGAACGCTTGGGCACGGCTTGCGTCTACGTTGTTCCAGAGAACGCCGTCTCGCTTGATGCTGGTACCAACGATGACACCATCGGCATGGGGAAGGAGGTCGCCTATATTGCCGACCTTCCCGCCGCTGCCAATGATGATGGGCACCTCGGGGAAGCGCTCCTTCAGGTGGGCGATGTGGGACTCCTCTGGCGGAAGCCCAGCGTGGGCTCCACCAAAGAGCGCACCCGCAATGGGCATGTTGGCAACCCCCGCCTCGAGCATGTTCTCGCTCGAGCGCGTATCGAGGCACGTCCCCGCATGGGCCTCGAAGTACGTGTACACCCTGACGTCATCGGCGTCAATGCGACGCCGATAGCGGAATATCTCGCCGGGGTTGAACTTCTGGGACCCAAACAGGCCCTCGTAGGACCCGCTCACGTAGGTCCTCACGAACTTGGCACCAATAGCCTTGGCGACGGCAAGCGTCGCGATGGGATCGATCAGCACACCGCACCCAAAGGGCACGTGAATCTCGGATGCGACCTCGGTTGCGATCCGCACGTAACTCGCCACCGTCTCGGGACCAACGGGAGTGAGGTAGGGCCTGTCTCCCTCGTTCGCGAACACGAGGGCGTCAAATCCTGCGTCCTGCAGGACACGAACATCCTGCTTCAGGCGTCGAATCTGCTCCTCGAGGGTCATGCCGTCGTCGGCAAAGGGGGTGCCAGGCAGCGCTTGCATGTGCAGGCACCCAATGACCGGCCTGGGTACCCCAAACGTCTCGAGGTGCTTATCCATCAGTGAGGGCATGCTTTACTCCTTCTTTGATAAACAATGCCGCTTGCACATGTCGTGCTACGAGAGGATTCCGAGCGGAGAGAGGATGATGGCAATCACGAACATCGCGATGATAACGGTCGTGGGCTTGGTCCCTTTCTTGATGAAGTGGTAGGTAGCCAAGAAGGAGATGAGCGGCAGGAGCCTGGGGAGGATGGTGTCGAGGATTGAATGGATCTCGATGGTCCCCGTGGCCAGCTCAAAGGTAAGCGGGCAGGTTATGGGAATCACGGTAGCGACCAGACATCCAAGCACCATCATGCCCATGGCGCCAAGCCCCTCGGTAAGCTGCTTGACAAGCCCGCCGGCCAGCAGCTTGGTGACGGCGCTTTTACCAAAGCGATACCCGGCGTTGTAGCAGAAGTAGCCCACACCAAGTGCGTAGATGCTGAAGAGTACGATAAGCAGGGTGGGTCCGAGGGCGCTGCCCTGAGATGCAAGACCTATGGCAATCGAGAGGAGAACCACCTTGACGAGGCTCTGGGTCACGGAGTCTCCAATGCCTGCCATGGGACCCATGAGCGCGGTCTTGAGGTTGTTCTCCATGTCGTCATCGATGTCGGCGCCGTTTGCGCGCTCCTCCTCCATCGCAGCGGTGATGCCCGTAATGATGGAGCCCCAGGTGTTCTCGGTATTGAAGTAGGCGAGATGACGCTTGAGCCCGGCTGAGATTGCCTCGCAATCGTCGCCGTAGAGCTCCTCGAGGACGGGCACCATGCAGTGGCAGAAGCCCAGACCCATCATGCGCTCGTAGTTGTAGCAGACCTGGCCCCAGCTCTGCCAGATGAGCCAGGACTTGCGAAGGGTCTTCTTGCTCAGGCGCCTCTGCCCAGCGGCGGCCTCCTCAGCGATGCCCGACGCCTCCTCGTGGCCAAAGGAGAAGCCCCCAAAGACGTTTACGCCTTCCTTGGAGGTGTAGATGAGGTGCAGCACGCCTGCCGCTGCACCAATGATGGCGATGGGCATGGTGCCAAGCTGAAGGTAGGCAGCCAGGGCAAAGCCAATCGCAAAGAACGGGAGAAGGGATGCCTTGAAGAGCACGCTCATGAGCATGGCCAATCCAAGTGCGGGAATCAGGTGGCCAGCAAGGGAGAGGATCGAGGTCACCTGCGTCGGAATCACTGTCATGAGCGATTCGAGGGCAGAGGAGCCCAACAGCACACACAGGAACGAGGGAATCGCATACGTGATGAACGGGAAAATCTGCGAGGCAAGGAGGTTCATGGCAGCAACGCCACGGGTATTGCCCTGCTCGGCGTATTTGTCTGCCTTGTGCACCCAGACCGAGTTGAGCGACATCTTGACGTTAAAGCTCAGCAAGCCGAGAAGCCCAAGCGGCACCGCGATGGTGAGCCCCACTGAGGGATTCGCACCAGCGAGCATCGTCATGGCCACGCCGAGATAGCCCGCAAGCGCATAGTCGCTCGGAAGGGATCCGCCGATGGCAACCATTCCGATATAGGCCATCATCACGTTGGAACCAACCGCCAAGCCGTAGGTTAGATTTCCGAGAAGTAGGCCGTTGACCAGTCCCGCAACGAGAGGTGCGCCAAAGTACACTGACCACCGCAGCCACATCGGGCAGGCTGTCGCGGCGTACCATGTGCAGAGTGCAATAACGAGTGCTTGCAATGCCAACATACTGTCACCCTCCTAAATCGTCACCACATCCGCCTAGAGAACGTCATCGATTGGAACTTTGGGATCGGTATAGAGCATCTGCAGGAAGACGTTCACCCCCAGGTCCTGCAACTCGCGAATTTGTGTCTGCTCCTCCTCAGAGAGGAAGATGTTCTTGGTCACCTGGACGCGTCCGGGCACAGAGCCGAGATTTCCAAGATTGAGCTCGGTCATCTCGGACGAGCAGCCCTTGAGCTCATGCGCAAGCTCGAGCGCGGCAGGAATCTTCTTAAAGAGCAGCATGGTGTGGACGGAACCTCCGTCTGTCTGCACTGCTTTCGCCGCATCTTTGACCGACAGGATGTCAATCTGCATGCCAGCAGGTGCCGACATAGAGAGCACCGTCTTCATGAAGCCGTCCTCGGCGATCTGGTCATCCACAACGACGATGCGTGCGAGCTGCAGCCTCTTTGACCAAGATGCCATGACTTGTCCGTGTATCAGGCGTTCGTCGACCCTTGTTGCAGCAACGTTCATGGTGCCTCCTGTCCGACTCCGTACGTCCCGCGCACATCACTCAGTCATTGCCTGTCCTGTTGCATAAATCATTCTAAATTGACGGAAACATCCATTCGTTCTTGTATGGATGATTCACCATGAGCGGTAGAATCGTGCCGGTAAACGTAGGTAAACTGCGGTAACTTTCTGTACTGTTTCTCTGTGTTACCTAACGCCTGAAAATTGCTCTATTATATGAATGGATAGTTCATTCATAATTCTGGAGTATGACATGGATGCTTTCGAGCAGATGAGGCTGCACGCTGAGGACCTAACGCCCACTGAGCGAAAGGTGCTAGACGCTGTCCTGGACAACCCCGAGGGAATCCTCCAGAGCACGACGACGATGGCGGCACAGCAGATTGGCGTCTCCCAGAGTGCCGTAAGCCGCTTCTGTCAGAAGGTTGGCTATGAGAACTTCGGCGACTTTAGGATGAATCTCATGCTCTCGCTCTCGAACAGCACCCCCACGTCAAATTCGAGGGAGAGCCAAGGGGCAATCGACTATCTCTGTGACATGATGAGAGCCACAAACGACGCTCTTAATGTGGACGTTATCACCGGACTGGCGGAGCGGATACTCTCGTCCAAGACCATCTATACCGCCGGCGCCGGGTTAAGCTCCCCTCCTGCCCTCATGCTCTCCATGGAGCTGCTTAAGTACAAGATTCCCTGTCACTGCATGCAAAGCGGGCAGGAGATGATCTACATGCACGTCGCAAGCCCCGATGACTTGATCATAATCTTCTCGTCGAAAAACGACACGCAGCGCATGCTCCTCAACGTCATTCAGGAGATGTCACCGCAGAAGCGGCCCCATACCGTCATGATTTCCCACACGGCAGCGCACCCCCTGCGCAAGATGGTGGATGAGTTCATCCTCCTTCCCACCTGGCAGACCGAGCGATATCCCGTCTACATCGAACCCATGACCTCCATGCTTGCGTTCTGCAGCATCCTCATGGTGGAGGTGTCAAAGCGAACGGGGTCCGACCCAGAGATGCTGCCTTCCATCGTAAACGGCAGGAGGATGCGCACCCAAAGAGGTTGACATCTCCATGCCTGCTTGCGCGAGGGCATCTGCATCCAGACACGATGCGGGCCCATGGGACAGAGCGCTTCCCAAGCAGTCGCTGCGCTTGACTCCCTTATCGATAGCCTGTAAGCTCAAATTGAAATTGAAGTTCAATTTCAATTGGGGCCGCCAGTCGCAGCGCGGCCGAATCGCGAAACGGGGGACACGGACGTGGCCAGCAGGGGCACTTACAACACGCGCCAGCGCCAGGCCGTCCTCGGCTACCTCACTGCGCACGCCGACCGCTACGCAAGCGTCGACGGCGTATTCGAGGCGTTGAGGTCGCAGGGGGTCGAGATTGGACGTTCGACCATCTACCGCACTCTCGAGGCGCTCGCAGGCGAGGGCATGGCATCGAAGGTTGTCGCCCCCCGTGGGGAAGTTGCCCTCTATCGCCTGGTAAGCCAGGGCGAAGAGGTCGCGGGGCAGCTGGTCTGCGCGGAGTGCGGCCGTGTCTCGACCATCAACTGCGATGCCTTCCAGGAGTTCTCCCGCCATGTGCGCACGGTGCACGGCTTTGCCATCGACCTCTCGCGGACCGTGCTCTATGGGCGTTGCCCCCTCTGCGCGAAAGGACGGGTCACAGACCATGCGTGAGGCCTCTCGCCACATGGTCTGCCACGGCGTCGCCCTCCGGGTGTCCACGCTCGCTCTTGCGGTCCTTCTCGCCGTGGGTGCGTTCCTCTCGGCGGTGGCGCTTGGCAAGGAGGTCCACCACCAGTGCGCGGGTGAGGACTGCCCGGTCTGCCGACTCATGGCGGGTGCCGCGAGGGTCGTTGGCCGCAGCTCCACATCCGCGCCGCAGGCGCCGTGCATCCCCTCCGCACGCCTTGTCGCAGCGCAGGTCACGCCACTTCCCGACGTTGTCCTGATCGCGCCCTCTCCCGTCTCCCTGGGGGTCCGCCTCGATATCTGATGGGTGCGGACTGCCTCATACAGCAATCCGCATGACACCCCAGACAAGAGACCAGGAGACAATCCCATGGACAACCGCATAACCCTACGCCACAACCCCGTGATGGGGCGACGCACCCTTCTCGGCCTCCTCGCCATCTCGGCCGGATCGGCCCTCGCGGGCTGCTCGAGTGCCGCCGGAAACAACGAAGGCGATACCCCTGCGCAGGCAACTGGCACGAACGCCTCATCCACGCTCTCGATCTGCGCGAGCTTCTACCCCATGTACGACTTTGCGGCCAAGGTCGCCGGCGATCGGGCAACGGTCACCTGCCTGGTGCCCGCCGGAACCGAACCGCACGACTGGGAGCCCTCGACCACGGACATCCGCACCATATCAACCTGTGACATGCTCGTCTACAACGGGGCGGGCATGGAGCACTGGATCAAGGACGTGACAGACAGCCTCTCGGGTGAGAGGCCCGTCCTCGTGTGCGCGAGCGACGGAATCGACCTGCGCAAGCTCCCCGAAAGCGAAGCGGAGGAGGGCGAGTCTGGCACCGACCCGCACGTCTGGCTCTCGCCGAGAAACGCCAAGCACGAGCTCGAGGTCATAAGCGACGCCCTCGTGTCGCTCGACCCGGACGGACGCGAGGCATACGACGCGAACTACGAGCGCTGGGCGGCGGAGTTCGAGAAGCTCGATTCCGAATTCTCCGACGGCCTTGCGGACCTCTCGAGCAGGAACCTCGTTGTGTCCCACGAGGCGTTTGGCTACCTCTGCGACGCCTACGGGCTCACGCAGGTCGCGATAGCCGGCATCGACGCCGAGGGCGAGCCAAACACCCAGCAGATGGCCGAGATAGCCCAGTTCGTACGCGAGAACAACGTGAAGACGATATTCACCGAGGAGCTCGTGAGCCCAAAGGTCGCCCAGGCCATCGCCAGCGAGACCGGGGCAACGGTCGAGGAACTCAACCCGCTCGAGGGCCTCTCCGACGAGGAGCTCGCCGCCGGCGAGGACTACCTCTCCGTCATGCGCGAGAACCTCACGGCGCTGAGAGAGGCTCTGGCGTGACGGTCGCGAGTCCCAAGGCGCCGGAGCCACCCGCGCCACCCGTCGCACTCTCGGGCGCCTACTTCTCCTATGGCCGAGAGGAGGTCCTCCACGGTATCGACCTGGTCGTTGGCGAGGGGGAAATCTGCTCCATCGTGGGTGACAACGGTGCCGGCAAGTCGACCGTCGTGCGTCTCGCCGTGGGTGAGTTGAGGCCCACGGCGGGCACCGCACTCCTCTTTGGCAAGAATCCCACGCGCTTCGGCCGATGGGACCTCGTGGGCTATGTCCCCCAGCTTCCCCCGGAGGCCGTCTCTCGCTTCCCCGCGACCTCACTCGAGCTTGTCAACGCCTTCCAGCTCTCTGGGGCGCAGGGCCGCCGTCCGTCGCAGGTGTGGCGCCGTCAGCGAAGCCTCGACGCACTGGGGCAGGTGGGGATGGACGGGCATGCCGCGAGAATGGTACGGGAGCTCTCGGGGGGTCAGCTCCAGCGCGTGCGCCTCGCGTGCGCGCTGGTGAACGGCCCCAGGCTTCTCGTCCTCGACGAGCCCACGAACGGGCTTGACCGCGAGAGCCGCGAGGCGCTCTGCTCCCTGGTGGCAGCCACGCATGCGAAGCGCGGGCTGGCAGTGCTTCTCGTCACGCACGATCAGAGGGTCCTGGGAAGCCTTGGGGGGAGCGTCCTCTTCGTGGAGGACGGCCGCATTGTGAGGAGGGAGGGCTAGGCGATGCTCGAGTACGCCTTCATGCAGCGCGGGCTCCTCGCCGGGCTGCTCCTTGGCGCCGTCATCCCCCTCGTGGGCATGACGGTCGTCCAGAGGAGGCTTTCCATGATAGGAGACGCCCTCTCGCACGCGTCGCTCGCGGGCGTGGCCGCAGGCCTGGTGGGCGGGGCGAGCCCCGTCGCCGGGGCGATTGTGGCGTGCCTGGTGGGAAGTCTCTGCATCGAGGGCGTGCGGAGGAGGCTCCAGGAGCAGTCCGAGCTCGCCGTCGCCATCATCCAGGCAGCGGGAGTGGGTGCCGCAGGCGTGCTCTCGGGCTTCGTGCCAAACGCCTCGAGCCTCAACAGCTACATGTTCGGCAGCATCCTCACCATGTCCGACAGCGAGGTTGCCACCATCGTCGCGGTATGCGCGGTGGCTGTTACCACCTGCGTGGTCCTGCGGCGAGGCCTCTTCCTGATGTCCTTCGACGAGCGGCAGGCACGCACCGCGGGTGTCCCCGTGGGAACGGTCAGCCTCGCCTTCATGGTGGTGGTCGCCCTGGTGGTGGCCGTGGCGTCGCGCACGGTGGGCTCGCTCATCGTCTCGTCGATGATCGTGGTGCCCGTCGCCTGTGGCCTTGAGCTGGCGCGCAGCTGGCGGCAGGCATGCCTGCTCTCGAGCCTCACCGGCGTGGCCGCCACCGTGCTTGGGCTCGTGGCCTCGTACTACCTGGGCCTGAGGCCCGGCGGCACGATAGTCCTCGTGGCCATCGCACTCCTGCTCGTGACGTTCGCCGGCAGGCGGCTGACGAGAGGGGCGTGAGGCAGAGGGCGCCAGCCACCCGCCACGCTCCGGCGACCCGCTCATCCCTCTCGCCGCCGCTCACAGATACTCGAGGAACCGGCGCGCAGCGCGCGGGAGTGCGCCCTCGCGGCAGACCACACGTATGTCTCGGTGCGTGGCTGGGTTGAGGGGCTTTGCCACGATGGCATAGGGGTTTCTCCGCAGAATGAGGGCTGGCAGAATCGAGAGGCCCAAGCCGCTCTCGACCATCGACATGATGGCATAGTCATCCCAGGTGGAGAAGCGCGCGTCAGGCGAGAGGCCCGCACGTTGGAAGATGGGGGTTATCTCGTCGTCCTGACCGCGCTCGAGCACGATGAACGGCTCCTCGCAAAGGGCCGAGACGGGCACCGCCGCCTCTCCCGCAAGCTTGTGGCCCGCCGGTAGCACTGCCATGAGCTCGTCTCTCTCAAGCACGCGCTCGGCAAGCCCATCGTGGTGCGAGGCGCGCGGCAGAAAGCCAAAGTCCACCCGACCCGATGCGACCCATCCGTCTATCTCTGTGTAGCCACCCATGAGCAGCTCGTACTCAATGGCGGGGTAGTCCTCTTGGAAGCGCCCGATGACCTGGGGCAGGACGTGCGTGGCCACGGACGAGAAGGTCCCAATGCGAATGCTTCCGGCAGCAAGCCCGTTAAGGTCATCGACCTGCGACTCCAGGCGCCGAAAGTCATCGCACACGCCCTCCACAAGGGGTAGCACCGCGCGGCCCTCGCTGGTGAGCGTGACGCCCGCGCGACTTCGCTCGAGCAGCGTCATGCCCCAGTCGCGCTCGAGGTCGGCAATCATGCGGCTCACGCCGGACTGCGTGTAGGAGAGCGACTGCGCAGCACGTGTGAAGCTTCCCGTGCGCACGGTCTCGACAAATGCCTGGTACTTCTGGATGTTTGCGTCCATGGGACCCTTTCTTTGGGGCTGGGTTACGCACGGCACGAGCCATTCCTGGCTTAGCCGTGTGCCAGCTGAGATGCATGATGATTTCTCATGTATACCATGATAAACATTCGCTTTTCTCAGCATACACATTCTGCGAGAGTGGAGGGGCAAATTTGGGTGTCATGGGAGGTCGTGCATGTCGCGCGCATCGAGAAGGTATCTGCTGTCGCTGCTCGTCTTTGGCTCCAACGGAATCATTTCGAGCCAGGTCTCGCTTCCCAGCTGGCAGATCGTACTTCTCCGCACCCTGCTTGGCGGCGCGCTGCTCGCTCTTATCGTGCTGGGCACCCGCAAGCGCCCCGCCTTTCTCGACCACCCGCACGATGCCGCCTCCCTTGCCGCCTCTGGCGCGGCGCTGGGCGTGGGCTGGATCTTCCTCTTCGAGGCCTACCGAGTCATTGGCGTCGGGATTGCATCCCTCGCCTACTACTGCGGGCCGGTCATCGTGATGGCCCTCTCTCCCCTCCTCTTCCGCGAGCACCTCACTCCCGCCAAGCTGCTGGGCTTTGCCTCTGTCGTCTGCGGGGCGTTTCTCGTGGTAGCCCAAGGCCGGGGAACCACGCTCTCGCCGTGGGGCCTTGTGTGCGGTGGCATGTCTGCCGTGATGTACGCCGTGATGGTCATCTGCAGCAAGCGCGCGAGCAATGCCGTGGCCGGCATCGAGGCGTCTGCCATCCAGCTCGTCGCGAGCTTTGCCGCCGTTGCCGCGTATGCGCTCGCGACCCACGGCTCCGAGTTTGCCGTGCCCCTCACGGCAAACTGGCCGGCCATTCTCTGCCTGGGCCTTGTGAACACGGGTCTTGGCTGCTACCTGTACTTTTCTGCTATGGGACAGCTGCCTGTGCAGCGCGTCTCGGTGTGGGGCTACCTTGAGCCGCTCTCTGCCGTGATTCTCTCGGCCCTCGTTCTGGGAGAGACGATGACCCCCGCAAGCATTGCTGGCACGGCACTCGTCCTTGGCGGCGCCATCTTCTGCGAGGTTGCTGGCAAGCGCCGCGCAGTGGCCAAGGCCGAGGGCCGCCTTGTGAGTGGCCCATCCGCGAGCAACCTCGCCGCATAACGGGTACAAAGGCCCATCTGCAGCACCCTATCGGACGGCTCTGGCATCTCAAGGTTCGTGCCAATTCCCAGAAGGGGATGGAAGGGCCGGCCGGCTGTGACCAGCAAAAGGCGCATACTGGACATGCAAGGCAATGCCAGCAAATGGGGGCGGTCATGCACGACATGCAAAAGGGCGAGGCATGCGGACGCCAAGGCAAGAGCCCCTCTATGGTGCAAAAGGACACAGGCGGAGAGTCCCTTCTCTCGCGCCTCTCCGCCCGCTTTGGTCGCGTTGACCGTCGTACCCTCGTCTATGTGCTGGTCATTATCGTTGCCTGCGCCCTGGCAATCATCGCAGTGGCCACCGTCGCCCAGGTAGTGCTTACCCCTCCCTCTGCGGCGCACCAGTGCGTCGGACGCCGCTAGCCGGCGAGCCAGCCCCACCTGGGAGCGCATCCCCCCTTACAAGACGCCGGTAACAAACAGCACGATGAGCAGTATCCCCACGCTAGCCCCAACGATTGCGGCAACCACCATGGCGTCATGGCGCGCCTGCTCGCGACGGCGCTTTGCGTAGATCTTTGCCTCGGCGTCCCGCGCGTCGACAGCGCTATAGCTGCCCATCTCATACGAGGCCGGCGACGAAGCTCCGTCGCTTGCGTGCTTCACAGGAGCCACCGCAGGGGCTGCGCTTGCCACGCGATGCCCGTCTTCACGGCCTTTCGTGTCGCCATCATGCCGCGACGCCGTTGGCGGCACGCGGACGGCGCCCGAAGCTGCGCGTGCGCCCTTTGTCTTCCTTTCGAACAACGCCATAGGAGACCCCCACCCTCACTGGGGCAACTGGCCCCTCGCGACGCAGTGCACCGATGCGGCACGACGCCTGCGATGTGATAATACCGAGACGCAACAGGCAGCCAATCGCCGTCACGCAACCTTCGGTATGCGGACAAATACCCTGGGATAAGGCAGACTCTGCAACAGGCCAGCGCGCAGCAGGCCAAGACCGGCCGCGGCACTCGCCCTCACCCTACCCTACCCCATACGCTGCCTGGTACTCGAAGCTCCCCAGCTCGTAGGTGCCAAACACGCGCATGCGCTTGAGCCGTGTGGGATCGTCGCCTACGTGCACCTGCCCATACTGCGTGGTAAACGCGAGAAGGAAGCCCGATTGCTTCACCGCAGAGGGTGCCGCGTCGGAGACGTCGCCATACGGGTAGGCAAAGGCGTCACTCGTCTTGAGGACATCCGCGGACTTCTCGAGGTCCTCGCCAATCTCTGCGGCGGTGAGGTCGTAGATGCGCCCTCCGTGGCCCTTGCCTGAGGAGCCCGCGCGATGCAGGTCATACGAGTGTGACTGGAAGACGACGTAGGGGCTGGCGTAGTTTGACAGCTTGTCTTGGATGTCGCTGTCACTGCAGATAACGAACGAGGTCGCAGGAATCTTGTGGCTCTCGAGCAGCGGGATTCCATACGTGAGGAAGCCCGCCGAGCCGTCATCGAAGGTGAGCACCACAGACTTGGCGGGCAGAGAGTGGCCGCCATCGATGAAGGCACGCACCTCTGCCCATGACGGGAAGTAGTAGCCATTCTCGTTGAGCCAGGAAAGCTGCTGGTCAAGCCGGGTGGTAGAGATGAGGTTCTGGTCGTCCGCCGCATCCTCCGGCGGGTTGGAGGCGTCATAGACATCGTGGTACATGAAGACCGAGATGCCGTCGCTGTCCCAACCACCGTCGATGTCATCCACCACATGCACGGTGCGCGTGGTCGTGGCAACCATGCCTGCGGAGTCCTCCACGGTATAGGTGACGGTGTAGTCTCCAAGCGTGGTCGTGTCGACCTCGCCCGAGGCGGTGGCCTTGTCCGTAATCATACCGTCGTCGCGATCGTGCGCGTAGCAGCCACCGTCAACGTAGCCCTCGCCGCGCTTGACATAGGTGTCTGCACTGCCGCCCAGAGTCATGACGATGCGACCGTCATTCTCGGTGGCCGTGGGCTCGGCGCCCTGCATGCCGGCCGTACCCTGGTCGCCCTGCGTGGCGGCATCGCCACCGCTGCCAGAGCCACCAATGCCAAGCGTTGGCAACGCAAGTCCAGCCCCCCCGTTGGCCACCACGATGCCCGCGACAAGTGCGGCAACGCAGGCAGCGGCGATAATGACGCCGCGGCGCACGGCACGGGAGCGCTGCTCCTTGCGATGGCGTTCGGCATACGCATGGGCTTGCTCGGCACGGGCATGGGACTGCTCGCGAGTCTCGCCCTCGGGTCGGAGCACGCGCACCTCGCTAGCGCCCTGGCGGCGGTACTGGCCCTGCCGCTGCGCCCGCTGTGCCGACTGCTGGCGAGCAGAGCCACCTGCGTCCTTCTCGCCAGCATTGGCCCCAGAACCCTCCGAGGCATAGTGCGAGACGCGAATGTCGCCCTGTCCCATACGCCCCCTGTAGTTGTTGTCCCTGTTAGCCATGACCATCACCCATCCGGTTGAGGCTGCCCAACACAGCCTTCGCCTTCCAAGAATAGCAAAGGTCGTAGGCTACAATTGGCCCATGCGTGCGCGACACCAGACGCGCGACCATCATACGGCTCCGTCGAGAGGGACACCATGCCCAAGGTAAGCATCATCGTTCCCGCCTACAACGCACAAGAGACGCTGCGCAGGTGCGTCGACAGCATCCTCGGACAAGGAGTACCGCGACTTCGAGCTCATCCTGGCAGACGACGGCAGCACCGACGACTCCCCTGCCATCTGCGACGAGTACGCCGAGAAGGACAGCCGCGTGCTCGTGCTCCACAAGGCAAACTCCGGCGTCTCGGACACCCGCAACAAGGCGCTTGACGCCGCGCGGGGCGACTACGTGCAGTTTCTCGATGCCGATGACTGGATTGCGCCGGAAGCCACGCGCCTTCTCGTCCGCGCCATGGAAGAGAACGACTGCGACATGGTCATTGCAGACTTCTACCGCGTGATTGGCAACAAGGTCTCCCGCAAGGGCGACATTGGCACCGAGGGGACTCTCTCCCGCGAGGAGTTTGGCGACTACATGATCCAGAACCCTTCCGACTTCTACTTTGGCGTGGTATGGAACAAGCTCTATCGACGCGACATCATCGACAAGTACCAGCTGCGCATGGACGTCACGCTCAGCTGGTGCGAGGACTTCATCTTCAACATGGAGTACGAGTTGCACTGCAAGCGCATCTACCCGCTGCAGGTGCCCATCTACTACTACGTGCGAACCAAAGGATCGCTGGCCAGCCAAGGTGCCAACCCCGCCAAGGTTGTCCAGATGAAGCTCAACGTGATCGAGTACTACAACGACTTCTACAAGCAGGTCTTTGACGAGGAAGACTACCGGGCACGCCGTCCCGACATCTACCGCTTCTACATCGAGTCCGCAGGCGACGGCGATATCATGCCCTGGCAGCGTTCGGCCAGGCTGGGCGAGGAGCGCGTGCCCGTTTACGTGAACCCCGAGATGAAGGACGATGCGCTTCTCGGCCTGTACTTTGAAGAGAAGCTTGTCGAGAGAAACCTTGAGCTTGTGGCCTCGCGATTTGATCTTACCCCGCGTGACGTGCGTCTCCTTGCCTTTGTGCGCCTGGGCACGGTCTTTTCGGGTCGAGAGGAGCTGGCCGACTACTGCGGGCTCTCCACGATGCAGCTCGCACGTACCCTACAGCGATTGCTGTCAAGGCACCTGGCCACGGTCGAGACGCGCGTGGAGTCCGGCAACGAGGCGACGGTTGTTGCCGACGAGACTTCCGGGCCCGGTCCCCTTGGCGCCGGCACGGCGAAAGTCAAGGTCCTCGTGGTCACGCCCACCGAGCAGGCACAGCCCGTGATGGAGGCCATCGCGCAGGCGCTGCGCGACTGCGACCGCGTGCGTTGCTCGTCCATGGACGAGAACGAGGCAAACCGCTATCGAAGCGACCGCAGGAAGGCACTCGAGAGCATGAGGCGCACCCTGGCGTAGATGGCCCTTCTCACGTTGGGATTATTGCGCGCTGCTTTATAGTAACAGTGATATCTCTCCAGCTGAGCTCTGGACATCAAATAGCAACGCGCAAAAGGGGCCTTCGGTGCCGAGACGACACCGAAGGCCTCCCTTGACCGCCCGCAAACGGCAAGAAAATCCGCGTCAGCCCACCCCCGCGCCAGCTGCCGCGCCTCTACTCCGCGCTCGCGGGCTTCTCGGGTATGACGTGGTCCACATAGCCACGGATGATCGAGCAGGAGTTGCGCATGGCACGGCGCTCGTCGTAGGAAAGGTCGATCTCGAGCACGGAATCGATGCCGTTGGACCCCACGATGCAGGGCGTGCCAGCAGAGATGCCCGACTCGCCGTACTCGCCCTCGAGGTGCACGGAGAGCGGCAGCAAGCGCTTCTCGTTGTGCAGAACAGCCGTGATGACCTCGGAGACCACCGACGCGATGCCAAACTCGGTGCAACCCTTGCCGCCCACGATCTTGGCGCCGGACTCCTTGACCATGCGTTTGACGTAGTCGAAGTCAATGTCGGAGTTGGAGTGGTGGTTCATCGCGAGGTACTCGTGAAGGGAGATGGAGCCGACGGTGACATGCGAGGTGGGGATGAACGAGGAGTCCCCGTGCTCGCCCATGCAGAAGGCCTGGATCTGCTTGGCATCGACGTCGATGATGCCCGAGAGGATGCGGCGCAGGCGCACCGAGTCAAGCGCGGTGCCCGTGCCGAAGACGTGCTCGCGCGGCAGGCCGAGGTTGCGGTACAGATACTCGGTCACGATATCGGCAGGGTTGGAGACGCTCAGGACGATGCCATTGAAGCCGGAGTCGCGTACCGGGCCCACAATGCCCTCAAGCACCTTCATGGTACCGCCAAGCATGTCAAGGCGAGACTCGCCAGGCCTGCGGCTGCGGCCGGCGGTCAGGACGATGAAGTGGGCGTCTGCACAGTCGGCGTAGTCGCCAACGCGGATGGTGAACGAGTCGCCCATGCCGGAGGCAAGATCCTCAAGGTCCATGACCTGGGCCTCCGCTGCCTCACGGTTGACGTCGAGAAAGACGATCTCGTTCACGAGATGGCGAAACATCAGGCACAGCGCTACGTGGCTGCCAACGCGTCCAGCGCCGATGATAACGACCTTACGCGTCTGGAATGGCTTCTCAATGGGCATGGCTTCCTCCTCGATGGACGAACAACTACTGTGCAACCGCTCACCAAGGGGAATAATACGTCAGACGAAGGCGGGCGGGCGGCCTCACGACCGTCCGCTCGCCGACTGGTTGGGTTACGCGCCAAAGCCCGCGTCGAGAGACGTGCTGTAACACGCCCAGCCCGGTGCCCACCCACGCCCTAATCGCGCGTGAGCTTGCGGTGCAGGCGATGCGGCTTGGACGCCTCGGGACCCAGACGCCGTTCGCGATCGGCCTGATAGGCCTCGAAGTTGCCCTCGAACCAGTGCCAGCTACCAGGGTTCTCGTCCGTACCCTCCCAGGCAAGGATGTGCGTGGCCACGCGGTCGAGGAACCAACGGTCGTGGCTCGTGACCACCGAGCAGCCGGGGAAGCGCCCGAGGGCGTCCTCCAGGCTCTCGCTCGTCTCGGTGTCGAGGTCGTTGGTGGGCTCGTCCAGAAGCAGGAGGTTTCCTCCTTGGCGAAGGGTGAGGGCCAGGTTCAGGCGGTTCCTCTCGCCACCAGAGAGCACGCCGGCAGGTTTTTGCTGGTCGGTGCCCTTGAAGCCGAAGGTCGCCACGTAGGCGCGGCTGGGAATCTCGGTATCGCCCACCGTGATGTAGTCGTTGCCGTCAGAGACAACCTCCCAGACGCTCTTCTTGGCGTCGATGCCGGCGCGCATCTGGTCCACATAGGAGAGCTTCACCGTCTCGCCCAGCTCCAGCGTGCCGGAGGTGGGCTGCTCCTGGCCCACGATCATCTTGAAGAGCGTGGTCTTGCCCACGCCGTTGGGGCCAATCACGCCCACGATGCCGTTGCGCGGCAGGTCAAAGGAGAGGTCGTCGATAAGCACGCGGTCGCCAAAGGACTTGGTGAGGTGCTCGACCGTGAGCACCTTGGCGCCTAGGCGCGGCCCAACGGGAATCTGGATCTCCGAGAAGTCGAGCTTCTTGGTGGCCCTGGCCTCGGCCTCCATCTGCTCGTAGCGTTCCAGGCGCGCGCGGTTCTTGGCCTGGCGCGCCTTGGGGCTCTGGCGCACCCACTCGAGTTCGGAGCGCATCTTCTTGGCGCGCTTGGCGTTCTCGCGGCCCTCCGCCTCCAGGCGGGCGGCCTTCTTCTCGAGGTAGGTCGAGTAGTTGCCCTCGTAGGGGTAGAGCTGCCCGCGGTCGATCTCGCAGATCCATCCGGCAACGTCGTTCAGGAAGTAGCGGTCGTGCGTGACGGCCATGACGGCCCCGGGGTAGTTGTGCAGGAACTGCTCGAGCCACAGCACGCTCTCGGCGTCCAGGTGGTTGGTGGGCTCGTCGAGAAGGAGCAGGTCGGGGGCCTCGAGCAGAAGGCGGCACAGGGCCACGCGACGACGCTCGCCGCCGGAGAGCTGAGTCACCGGGGCATCGGGGTCGGGGCACTGCAGGGCGTCCATGGCCTGCGAGAGCTGGGAATCAAGGTCCCAGCCGTCAGCAGCATCTATCTCGCCCTGGAGGCGGCCCATCTCGACCATGAGGGCGTCGAAGTCCGCATCGGGACTCGACATCTCCTCGCCAATCTGGTTGAAGCGGTTGACCTTGGCGATAACGTCCGAGAAGGCCATCTCGATGTTCTCGCGCACGGTCTTGCCCTCGTCAAGGGGCGGCTCCTGCTGGAGAAGGCCCACGGTATAGCCAGGCGTGAGGCGGGCCTCGCCGTTCGAGATGCCCTCGAGGCCGGCCATCACCTTAAGGAGCGTGGACTTGCCCATGCCGTTGGGGCCAACGACACCGATCTTGGCGCCGGGGAAGACGCCCACAGTGACGTCATCGAGGATGACCTTATCGCCCACGACCTTGCGGGCCTTGTACATCTGGTACACGAACTCTGCCATCGCTTTCTCCTTTCGCTGGGAGCACCCTCCCGCAGCATGCGACAAGAGGAGGCGTGAAGAAATGGTACTGGTTTGGATGGGTAAATCTATCCGTCACGGCTTATATACTAGATGAAGTCTATCAAGCAAAGGGGTCACATGGGCTTTCCCAGAAACCAGCAACCAACTGCCATCTCCCTCTTTTCAGGCGCTGGCGGCATGGACCTTGGGTTCACAAGGGCTGGCTTTCATGTGCTCTTCTCCAACGAGATGGATCCTGATGCCGCAGCCACGTACTGCTCCAATGCGGCCTACCTTGATGCGGACGCAATGCATATCGGTGACATTCATGACTTCCTCCCAGCGATATGCAAATTCAGCGGTACTGACCTTGTCTTTGGCGGACCCCCATGTCAGGGGTTCTCCGTTGCTGGGAAGATGGACCCCTCTGATGCCAGAAGCGAGCTTGTGTTCACTTTTATGAACGTTGTAGAGAGCCTCAAGCCACGCGTGTTTGTCATGGAGAACGTAAGGGCCCTTGCCAAGTTGTCCAAATGGCAGCCTGTTCGCGAGAGGCTTTTCCAGCAAGCCCGAGAACTCGGCTATGGATGCTGCCTTCTCCTGCTTAACGCTGCCGACTACGGCATTCCCCAGGCACGAGAGCGCATGTTCTTCATCGGTGCGGCTGGACTACCGTCTACAATGGTCGAGAAGCTTGTCGAAGACAAACTGTCTGAGTGCAGACGGGTGGCACCCAGCGCAGGAGAAGTTCTCTCCTCCCTGCCGACATACGGCTCTGACGGCAACCCCATTACCTGCACCGCAGCGATTCACCTAGCAAAGCACCCAATCATCAGGAGAAGCCCGTACGCGGGGTCGCTTCTTTTCAACGGCCGAGGCAGACCGATAAATCTCAATTCGGTAGCGAAGACACTGCCGGCGGAGATGGGGGGCAATCACACTCCCATCGTAAATCAGGCGCTCCTCGACAATCCATCTGCCGAGGACTGGCTCGTCTCGTATCACGAGGCTCTCTGCAATGGGACCACAACTCCAGAGACAGCTCATGTACCGAGCGATTTTCGAAGACTTACCGTCCTCGAAGCCGCCGCATTGCAGACGTTCCCCGCTGGCTACCACTTCTGTGGAAGAGTCGCGAAGCAGTACCGCCAAATTGGCAACGCAGTTCCCTGCCAGTTGGCAGAGCTTGTGGCAGGGGCGGTCGCATCTCAGCTACTTCCCCGAACTTGCAATCAGCGTCCTGAGCTCCTCTCTTGTTGATGTGCTGGTGCGCGCCTTTACCTTGGCTTCGGAGAGAATTTGGTTTGTATGCCCCCTTACGTAGTCAAGGTCAACCATACCGATGACCAGCAGCAGCGAGTCAACCAGTGACTCGAAGCCAACGCAGCCCCCAAAGACTCCGACACCTTCCTGTTCCTCGTAATCTGTGGGAGAGAAAGTCCCATATCCTACGGCACCGGCACCGTATCCAAATACGAACAGGAATCGAGGAAAGCCCGCACCCCAGGCATCCTTCGCTGTACCAAGAACTTCTGCAGACGAGAAAGGCTTGTCTTTCAGCTCGAGCGCCGCCAGCTTGCTGTCACCCTGATAAAGCTCAAGGTCCCCCTGGTACAGTCCGCCGCGACGTGAGACGTTGCTTGGGTACAGGTTCACCGAGAAGCCATCCTCTTCCCTATAGAGCAGCGACAGAAGAACAGCCACTGCGACGTTGAGCCCCTCACCATCGCGGCCCCTTTGTGCCACGCCGCATAGGAACCTTCGGAATGCCGCAAGGTTAACATTGCCTCTGGCAGAGATCCCCTCGACGGTGTTTTCAGACTGAGCCTCTTCTAGACGCCGTTTGCACACGTACAGGAAATACCCCAGCGCACTACGAGCTTCATCTGAGGTCGTAATCGAGGAGAGGGCGTCGACCATCGTATTCAGTATCTGCCGGTGCGCAGGCGACACATTATTCGTCTTTGCAAGCTCCGACTTCTGCGCGGGGCTATTGTTGTACGGCTGCTTTACTCCTCCCAAAATCCCGCAAAGGACGTCAGGCTCAAAGCACCCATCTCGCGATATTACATGTTCACAGAGACTCCTTGCATCCCAAGCGCCATCGAGTGTACTGTTCTTGTGCATGGCGAGAATGTTAACCCGCTCATCGGTCGCCTTTCCCAGCAATTGGGTCATGAGAATATATGGCCAAGTCTTGGTGCACGTCTTCACAAGCACATAGTCGATAGCGCCTTTTATTGTGCAGTCGCCATATTTCTGAGGATGAAGGCAAACGTCATCCCAGATATCGTTGAGAAGCAGAGCGGCCTTGTTGTTGAACTCGGCATCTACGGTGATCTCCAGTCGTGACATTCGCACTCCTCTCAACGATGTTTGAGATAATCGCCCTTCGTAAACAGCCATGAATCAAACTCCCCGAGAACCTATTTTGTCTAGCTGTCTCAGGCAGTCTCACAAGGATACTTCTCAATGCCTGCGGCAAGCCCTAGGACGGATGCGGTTCGACGGCAGTCAGCCTCAGCATCGGCACCAATCACCGCACAAGGCGCGGCCCTTCAACGTTTATGCACAATCGGATGCCGTTGCGTGCCCAAAACCAGCGGTTTCACCCATGTGTGCATCTTTTCTGTCATCGGCGGTGGCACAATCAGGTTGGATGGGATACACCAGTACGACCTCGGCCAACCCAGCGGTCGGCATGGTGCACGGAGAACATAGGGGGGATACATGTCTGAGGCAATCCGCAAGATCAACGTCATCGGCCACCTGCATCCAGACACGGACAGCATCTGCGCCGCCATTTCCTACGCACACCTCAAGAACCAGATTGACGAGCCCATCTACGAGGCCAGGCGCGCGGGCGCCCTCAACCGCGAGACGGCCTTCGTGCTCAAGCACTTTGGGTTCGAGGAGCCGCCGCTCATCACGTCGGTGACCCCGCAGATCAAAGACATCGTGGTGCAGAAGCAGCCCGGCATCGATGCCGAGATGAGCCTCTTCGCCGCCTGGAACATGATGCAGGACACCAAGGTTGATACGCTCTGCGTCACCGATGAGGATAAGCACCTCACCGGCCTTATCGCCGTGAAGGACATCGCCAACGCGAACATGGACATCTTCGATGCCGCCATGCTCTCCGAGGCCCAGACCTCCTACAGGAACATCATCGAGACCCTCAACGGAACGCTTCTGCTGGGAGACCCAGACGGCCGCATGACCCAGGGTCACGTGCGCGTGGGCACCACGCCCGAGATGATGGAGGACACCATCAAGGCAGGCGACATCGTGCTGGTCACCAACCGCTACGAGACGCAGCAGTTTGCCGTCGAGTGCGACGCCGGCTGCCTTGTGATCTGCTGCAGCGCCAACGTGTCCAAGCGCGTCATCTCCTCGGCCGAGCACCATGGCTGCACCATCATCACCACGCCGTACGACACCTTCGCCGCCGCACGCCTCATCGGCATGTCCATGCCTGTGCGTGCCAAGATGCTTCGCAAGGGAATCCTGCAGTTCTCGGTCAACACCACGGTGGATGACGCCCGCAAGGTCATGGCAAAGTCGCGTCACCGCTTCTTCCCCGTCATCGACGAGGACGGCTCCTACTATGGTCTGGTGAGTTCGCCCAACCTCATCAACATCAAGCGCAAGCACGTCATTCTCGTTGACCACTCCGAGCGCTCGCAGGCTGTCGACGGCCTTGACCAGGCCGAGATCATGGAGATTCTCGACCACCACCGCATTGGCACCATCGAGACAAACGCGCCCGTCTACTACCGCGCCGAACCCGTGGGCTGCACCTGCACGATCATCTACAGTGCCTACACCGAGGCCGGCGTGGAGATCCCACCCAAGATCGCAGGCCTCATGCTCTCGGCCATCCTCTCCGACACGCTGATGTTCCGCTCCCCCACCTGCACCGTAAGGGATCGTCACGCAGCAGAGGAGCTGGCCAAGATCTGCGGCGAAGACGTCGAGGCGTACGCCGACTCTATGTTTGAGGCAGGCTCAGACCTCACGGGCCGTACCGCCGAGGAGGTCTTTCACCAGGATTTCAAGGTCTTCAGCCGCGGCAATGCCAAGTTTGGCGTTGGCCAGGGCAGCTATATGACCAAGAACAGCCGTATGGCCGCCGAGAACCTCGTGCGCCCGTTCATGGCTGAGGCTGCCAAGGCCGAAGAGCTGCCGATGATCTTCTACATGTTCACCGACGTAAAGTCGCAGAGCACCGACCTCATGATCTTTGGCAACGGCGCGGAGGACGTGGTTGCGCAGGCCTTCGACGTCAAGCCCAAGGACGGCATGGCGCTGCTCAAGGGCGTCGTGAGCCGCAAGAAGCAGATCATCCCGCCCATCATGGCGACGCTCCAGAAGATCGACGAGGACGCGTAGGGGCTTTCTCACGAGAGCTTCATGCACCCTGGACGAGTGCCCGAGTCGAGCAAATCGGCCGCGAATGTGTATCCAAACGTCACGCATTCGCGGCCGAATCTGTTGCGACCTGGGGCGCGTCACACAATCGGCAACGAATGTGTTGCGGGCGTCGCGGCTTCCTGCGCCACAGCCGGCTCTGCCGTAGAATGGTGGGCGTTCCTCCGCGTCGCGTCCGCGGCGCAATCAGCCCACACCCAGCAGGAAAGGTGGCCTCGATGGTCTCGCGCATCTACGTGGAGAAAAGGGACGGATTCGACGGGGAGGCGCGGGCGCTCAGCCATGAGCTTAGGCACATGCTGGGCATCTCGTCGCTCACCGGCCTGCGCATCATCAACCGCTACGACGTCGAGGGCATCTCGGAGGAGCTCTTCGAGCAATGCGTGCCGGTGGTCTTCTCCGAGCCGCAGACGGACCGTGCCACGCGCGAGATGCCCGAAGTTGCCGAGGGCGCGCAGGTCTTTGCGGTGGAGTCTCTGCCGGGCCAGTTTGACATGCGCGACGCGTCGGCCGCCGAGTGCATCCAGCTCGTCTCGCAGGGCGAGCGCCCCACGGTGAGAAGCGCCAAGGTATACGTGCTGGAGGGCACACTCGCCGACGATGGCCTCGAGGCCATCAAACACTACGTGATCAACCCGGTCGAGGCGCGCGAGGCGTCGCTCACCGCACGCGAGACGCTTGCCACCGTCTACCCGGAGCCGGCGGACGTCGAGGTCCTGGACGGTTTTCTCGACCTGGACGAGAAGGGCATCGCAGACTTCGTGAGCGACCGCGGCCTTGCCATGGACGTCGCCGACGCCAAGTTCTGCCAGGGCTACTTTGCCCGCGAGGGGCGCGCGCCCACCATCACCGAGATTCGCATGATCGACACCTACTGGTCCGACCACTGCCGCCACACCACCTTTGGCACCGCCCTCACCGATATCCAGTTTGACAACCCCCAGGTGGCGGCAGCGTTCCGCCGCTACATGGACATTCGCCACCGGCTTGGGCGAGACGACAAGCCCGTCTGCCTCATGGACATGGGCACCATTGGCGCCAAGTGGCTGAAGCACACAGGCCAGCTCACCGGCCTTGACGAGTCTGAGGAGATAAACGCCTGCACCGTGAAGGCAAAGGTCGACGTGAACGGCCGCGAAGAGGACTGGCTCTACCTCTTCAAGAACGAGACGCACAACCACCCCACCGAGATCGAGCCCTTTGGTGGTGCAGCGACCTGCATTGGCGGCGCCATCCGCGACCCGCTCTCCGGGCGCAGCTATGTGTACCAGGCCATGCGCGTGACCGGCGCGGCAGATCCCACCGCACCGGTCTCAAGCACGCTTCCCGGCAAGCTCCCGCAGCGCAAGATCTGCCGCACGGCGGCGGCGGGCTACTCCTCCTATGGCAACCAGATTGGCCTTGCCACCGGACAGGTCTCCGAGCTCTACCACCCCGGCTACATGGCGAAGCGCATGGAGATAGGCGCCGTGGTGGGCGCCACGCCTGCCAACCACGTGCGCCGCGAGTGCCCCGCGCCAGGCGACAAGATCGTGCTCCTCGGCGGTCGTACCGGCCGCGATGGCATCGGTGGCGCCACGGGCAGCTCCAAGGCGCACAACGTAGAGTCCCTCGAGAAGGACGGCGCCGAGGTCCAGAAGGGCAACGCCCCCACCGAGCGCAAGCTGCAGCGCCTCTTCCGCCGTGGTGACGCGTGCCGCCTCATCAAGCGCTGCAACGACTTTGGCGCCGGCGGCGTGTCGGTTGCCATTGGCGAGCTGGCCGACGGCCTGCTCATCGACCTCGACCGCGTGCCCAAGAAGTACGACGGGCTTGATGGCACCGAGCTTGCCATCTCCGAGTCGCAGGAGCGCATGGCCGTGGCGCTTGCGCCCGAAGACGTGGACGAGTTCCTGGGCTATGCGCGCGAGGAGAACCTCGAGGCCACGGTTGTCGCCGAGGTTACCGAGGAGTCCCGTCTGCGCATGTCGTGGCGCGGAAAGGCCATCGTGGACGTGAGCCGCGAGTTCCTCTCGTCGAACGGTGCGCCCAAGTCCACCTCGGTGCGGGTGTGCGAATCCCACGAGTACCGCCACGAATGGGCTGGCGAGACGTTCAAGGACAAGATGGTCTCGCTGGTGAGTGACCTCAACGTGGCATCCAACAAGGGCCTCTCCGAGCGATTCGACTCCACCATCGGAGCCGCCACCGTGCTCATGCCGTTTGGCGGCACCACCCAGCTCACGCCCGCGCTTGGCATGGCAGCCAAGCTTCCCGTCGACGGCGAGACCACCACGTGCTCGGGCATGGCGTGGGGCTACAACCCCTACCTCATGAGCGAGGACGAGTACACCGGTGCCTACCTGGCGGTTGTTGAGTCGGTCTCCAAGCTCGTGGCCATGGGCTTCGAGCACAGGAACTTCTACCTCACGTTCCAGGAGTACTTCGAGAGGCTCCGCGACGACCCCAAGCGCTGGGGCAGGCCCACGGCTGCGCTTCTCGGCGCGCTCATGGCCCAGCTTGACCTGGGCATTGGCTCCATTGGCGGCAAGGACTCGATGTCCGGCTCGTTCGAGGACCTCGACGTGCCGCCCACGCTGGTCTCGTTTGCGACCGGCCTGGGCACGGTGGACCGCGTGACCTCGCCGGAGTTCAAGCACGCAGGCGACCAGGTCATTGTCGTTGTGCCCGGGTACGCCGACGACGGCATCACGCCCATGGGGGCATCCCTTCTCGCCACGTTTGACTACGTCGAGAGGCTCATTGGCTCCGGTGCTGCGTGCGCCGTGAGCACACCGGGCTATGGCTGCATGGCCGAGGCCATGTTCAAGATGTGCGTAGGCAACTTCATCGGCCTGCGCGTACGCCCGGAGTTCACCGAGGAGGCTCTGCTCAATCCCGCGTACGGCAGCTTTGTGATTGAGCTTGTGCAGGGTGCCAACCTGCCGGACGCCCCGGCGGGCGTTACCGTGGCGTCGTTTGGCGAGACGCTTGCGGAGTACGCGCTCTATGCCTGCAGCGAGCGCATGTCCATCCTGAACGACCTGCAGAAGCCCTGGGAAAGCGCGCTTTCTAGCGTCTATCCGTACCTCGGCAAGGCCGAGGGCCCAGCATGTACGCCCCTCTCGTTTGACGCCGAGAAAGCAGGCGTTACGCCTACGCGCCACACGGCCGGCGCAAGCTTCGCCAAGCCGCGCGTGGTAATTCCGGTCTTTCCCGGCACCAACTGCGAGTACGATTCCGCACGCGCGTTCGAGCGCGTGGGCGGCATAGCCAAGACGGTCATTGTGAACAACCTCACGCCGCAGGCGGTCTCCGAGAGCGTGGATGCCATGGTGCGCGCAATCCGCGAGAGCCAGATCGTCTTTCTCCCCGGAGGATTCTCCGGCGGCGACGAGCCGGACGGCTCGGCCAAGTTCATCGTGGCCTTCTTCCGCAACCCCACTGTCACCGAGGCGGTGCGCGACCTGCTCCAGGCGCGTGATGGCCTCATGCTGGGCGTTTGCAACGGCTTCCAGGCCCTCATCAAGCTGGGGCTGGTTCCCTATGGCGACATCGTCGACGCGCGAGAGGACTCCCCCACGCTTACGTTCAACCCCATTGGGCGCCACCAGAGCCGCCTCGTGCGCACACGCGTGGCGTCGACCATCTCGCCGTGGCTCTCCAAGTGCAAGGTTGGTGACGTGCACAACATTGCGATCAGCCACGGAGAGGGACGCTTTGTCTGCGCCGCCAACGAGCTCGAGCGCCTTGGGGGCGCAGGGCAGATTGCCACGCAGTACGTCAACGCCGACCGTCTGCCGTCCATGAACCTGCGCTCCAACCCAAACGGGTCCTTCATGGCCGTCGAGGGCATCACCTCGCCCGACGGACGCGTGCTAGGCAAGATGGGTCACACCGAGCGGAGCGGCGTCGGCCTCTATAAGAACGTGTTCGGCAACGCGTACCAGCCGCTATTCGAGGGAGGAATCAGCTACTTCGCATAAGTGCAGCCGGGGAGGGGTATGCCCTTGTCCCCCGGCATCGAAGAACATCAGACCCACGACCTCTGGGGACAAGGGCAGAGCCCTTCCCGGGGGTCGCTTCCTTGCCTGCTGGTGGTGCACAAAAACGGGCTCTTCGAAACTTCTAGTGGGTAGCACCCCGACGTCCTGTTGAGCCCGCCGGC
>NZ_DBHHPX010000022.1:0-47085 GCF_057241865.1 Tractidigestivibacter sp. | reverse complement strand
CGAGGCCGAGCTTGGAGATGATGCGGGAGACGGAGCGCTTGACCGACGTCGGCTCTATGGACATGCGTGCGGCGATTTCCGCGTTGGAGAGGCCCTCGGCGACGAGCGAGGCAACCTCCAGCTCGCGCGGCGGCAGCCGCGAGAACATGTCAGCGCCGCGAGAGCCCGCGGCCTCCGGGATGGCACGGGTGATCACCTCCTTGGTCACGCGCGGCGTGAGTACCGCGTCTCCCGCGCACACGGCATGGACCGCATCGACGATCGCACGTGCGGGCGCGTCCTTGAGCAGGAATCCCGAGGCTCCGACCGCGAGGGCGCCGAGCGCGTAATCGTCCTGATCGTACGTCGTGAGGATGAGCACCCCGACATCCGGCCAGACGCGGTGGATGCGGCGCGTGGCGTCGATGCCGTCCATGATGGGCATGCGCACGTCCATGAGCGCCACATCGGGAAGCGCGCCAGCGGCGGCGTCGAGCGCTCGCAGCGCTTCGAGCGCCTCCGCGCCGTTCGCGCAGCACGCGACGACCCTGACCGAGGGATCGTGTGACAGCATGAGGGAAAGCCCGTCACGCACGTCCTTCTGGTCGTCCACGAGCATCACGCGGATCATCGCGCGACCCCTTGGCCTGACGGCGGGAGGGCCGCCTCGAGGGACCATCCTCCCTCGTCGGCCCCCCAGCCGATGGTCCCGCCAGCGCTCTCGACTCGATCCGCCAGGCGGCGCAGCCCCGTGCCGCCGCCCGTATCGGCGGAGACGCCCTCGCCGTCGTCGCGCACCGCGACACGGCACGAGCCGTCCGGGGCGTGCTCGAGAGAGACGGCGATGCAGCCGGCATGTTCGGCATGGCACAGGGCGTTGGTGACGCCCTCCCGCACCACGCGGTACGCAAGCTCGGCCTGACGCGGGTCGTCGGGACGCGCCCCCAGCTCCGAGCAGGGAGCCGCCCTGCCGGCCATGCGCGCCTCGCCGAGCAGCGATGAGATCTGGCCCCACGAGCGCTCGTCCGACGGGGAGAACCCCGGGGCCTCGCGACCCATCTCGGCCGCCTCGAGGCTGGCGACCGCGCGCCTTGTGTCCTCGAGCCCGGCGCGTGCGAGCTCGTTCACGCGCCGGAGCACCCGGACGACATCGGCGTCGGCCTGCCGCGCCTGGCCGATGCCTTCGGTGAGCGCGATGATGGCCGTGAGGTCGTGACCCACGCTGTCGTGGAGCTCTCCCGCAATCTGCGCACGCGTCTCCGCCCCGCGCTGGCGTCTGCCCGCCTCCTCGGAACGCTCCTCCGCCGACAAGGCAGCCCGCCGCGATCGGGCCGCATCGTGGGCGAGCCACAAGGCAAGTCCCACGAGGGCGGCGAACGAAACCACACCCAAGAAGGCAAAGGGAGTGTTGGCGGAAGCAGGCCCCTGCTGGTCGGGGGCGCTCACAACGAGCAGGGAGAACCCCTCGACGAGGGCAAGCGCCGCGATGAGGGCGGAGGCGCGTGCGGAGCCTCGCGATGGTGCGGAATGCCGCTCTCCCGCAGACGACGGACTTCTCTCTTCGCTCATCTCCGGCCTCCTTCCCAGACGTGAGGCTGTCCCATGCCCGCATGATACCGCATGCCCTCTCCACCCTCACCTGCTCGGACGCCGCGCGAACAGCACAGCGGCAAGGCAGCCCACGACGAGGGCCCACATCGCTACCACCAAGGCCGCCTGCGGCCTCGACATGGCCGCATCGGGATAGGAGACGGTTATCGAGAGGGGATCGAAGAGGAGCACGCCAGCCGTGGTGGGCAAAAACCGCGCAAGCGCGGTGAGCGACAGGGCCGCGTAGGTCGAGAGCGACAAGCACACCATCGCGAACAGGGGAACCACGACGCTGCGGAAGACGTGCGTGAGGGAGAACGAGATCAGCGCACTTGCCACCCAGAAGAGAACCGCGCCCGCCCAGTCGCGCGCCAGATCGGACGAGAGCCCGGAGCCGAGCACCGAATAGCCCCCGAGCCGCAGCTGCGCCGTCAACGAGATGGCCACCACCGAGACCGTGGCCGCCACGAGGCAGAAGAGCGCCAGCGCGGCAGCCTGCGCCGCGAAAAGCACCGTCCTGCTCGGCATGGCGAGGAGGCTCGCCCTCAGACCGCTTCCCTCGTACTCACCCGACGCCGCCATCGCCCCCACGACGACCATGCCCAGCTGGCAGGCGGACACCATGTCGAAGCCCATGTTCTCGAAATCCACTCCCGGTGCGAGACCCGGGTCACCCGACAGCATGACCTGCAGGACCGCCGGAGTCTCGAGCCAAGCGAGGGCTATGCCGGCGGCGAGCACACCCGCTACGGTGAGGGGGAGTGACGGACGCGTGAGGAGTTTCAGGCACTCCGCGCGAAAGCACCTCGCGAGCCTCATCGCTCCACCTCCCCGTGTGCGGCATACTGCTCGCGCCCGTGCGTCCAGGAGAAGTACGCCTCCTCGAGGTCCGATGCGTCCTCGACCAGGTCGTCCAGCGCTCCCTGCCGGACGACTCGTCCGGCAGCCATGACGACGAGGTCGTCGGCCGTCTCCTGGACCTCGTGCAGGAGGTGGCTCGTCACGAGCACGGTGCGCCCCTCTTCCGCGAGGCCCCGCACCATGCGGCGCATCCAGACGATGCCCTCGGCGTCGAGGCCGTTCGTCGGCTCGTCGAGTATCACCGTCGCCGGGTCCCCGAGCAGGGCCGCTGCCATGCCGAGGCGCTGCCTCATGCCCAGCGAGAACCCCGAGATGCGCCTGTTGGCAGCCGGGGCGAGTCCGACCGTGCCGATGACCTCGTCGATGCGCGAGCGCGTGATCCCGTTGCTCGCGGCCATCCAAGAAAGGTGCGTACGTGGCGTCCGGAAGCCCGCTGCCCCCGAGCCGTCGAGGAGCGCCCCGACCACCCGCAGCGGCTCTGGGAAGTCGCGGTAGCGCGTGCCGTCGACAAGCGCGGTGCCGGCATCGGCCCCGTCGAGTCCGAGGAGTATGCGCAGGGCCGTGGTCTTGCCCGCGCCGTTCGGGCCGAGCAACGCCGTGACGCGGCCCGGGCCGGCGGAGAACGTGAGGCCGTCCAAGGCTCTGCACGTCCCGTAGGTCTTTTCAAGAGAATCTATCTCAATCATACGCTCCTCCATGCGATCTTGCCTCATTCCGGGAGGCTTCCACCCATCTCGAACGCCGTACAGGCACCCTCTCCGGCTGCTCACACGCCCCACCTTGCGAGCGATGCCCACGCACCTGCGTAGGCGGTGGCGAGCCAGCAGGCCAGCCCGGCGAGCGCCGAGGGCATGCCGATGCCGCCTGAAGGCGGCGGGACCTGGTAGAGGCAGAGCGCGAGCTGGTCGGGAAGCCACGTCGCAGCAGGCGTGATGCCCCGGAGCACGGACGAGAGCGCGAGCATCATCGCCAGCGCGAGCACCAAGACCGGCATGGACCTGCGCGTGAGCAGGGAAAGGGAGGTCACGAGCACCGAGAGGGCCGTCCACCAGGCGACGAGCACGCCCACACGCACGATTTCGCCGGCACCCGCGTCCGCCCCGTCTCCGACCAGGGCGAGGACCATGGCGTGCGTTCCGTACGCTGCGGCGGCGGTGAGCGAGGCCACGGCGGCAGACAGACCAGCCGAGGTCGCGACCTTGGCGGCGAGCAGCCTGCCCCGATCCGGGACGGCGAGGAGCGCCGGGGCCATGCCCTGCGCCTCGTCCATGTAGAGCACGAGCGCGCCCATGAGGGCGAAGCCCACCTGCTGCACGGGGAGCGCGAGCTGGTAGGCTGCAGACGGCACGAGGCCCGCCGCCTCGTCAGGCTTCGACCAGGCCATGTAGGTGAGGTACGCGCTCGAGATGACCGAGAACGCCACGATGGCGAGGGCGGCCACCGTCATCGGAGGATAGGACCTCGCCTTGAGGATCTCCGATCTAATGGGCCCGAAGCAGATGCGTGCCCTTCTCGTTCCCCCGGTCTCGATACCAGCAGCCCGCATGATGCCTCCCGCTGTCTACCTGCCGTACGACACTTTCTTGACACCTCAAGGAAACCACCGATTCCTCTCGCAAGGCGAGGTTCTGGCCGTTTGCCACCCTCGGGTGGCAAACGGGGCAAACTGGAACCATTGGGATATTACCGCCTCGGCTCAGCCCGTCCCGCCCCGAGCAGCATGTCCTCGGTATGCCCCTGCGCATACAACGCGGCGGGGCGCTCGCAAGACGCTTGGAGGAAGGTGATATGATGGGCCTCGTTGGGCGCGGCGACAAACGGTGCCCGTATGCTTCGCCAGCACGGGCAGGCGGACGGTCAAAGACGCCTGCGACGCCCGCAGCCCAGGTTTCACCCATCGCCCCGAAAGGAGAACAGTGCCATGCCGACATGCCCCGGCCCCGAAGCCCCTCGTGTCAAATCTCCCTATGCAGACGCGAGCGCGCAGGAAGCCTGCGGGGGCTCCTCGACAGGCACTGCTGCATCGTGCTCGGCGTCGTCGTCGCGCTGGCCGTCTGTGCGGCCCTCATTACCGTCCAAGGACCAAGCATCGAGGGCCTCGTCGTGTACGCAGCGGTGTGCCTGTGCGTTTCGTTCACCGCAGTTGCCCTCAACAGGCGCAACTTCAACAGGTTCTTGAGCATCCTGTCCGCCGACTGCAACGTACGAAAGATGCTCGAGGCGACGTCCCTTCTGATGGAGAAGCGCAAAAGGCGTCGCGAGGAGCCGACCTACGAGGTGCTCTACGCCATGTGCTCGGCGCAGCTCGGCTATGACGACATCGCCCCCCAATGGGTAGACAAGGTGGAGTCCTATCCCAAGCTGAGCATGTCCAACGGGCTTTCAGCATGCAATGTGCGCGCGGTCGTGGCCAGGCATCGCAGTGACGGGGACGCTCTGGCGAACGCCCGCGGACGCCTGACCGCTCTCTGCTCGGGTGGGCGCATCTGGGGACGATGGGCGCCCTCAGCGTCACGCGTCAACAGAAGGTGAGCATGGAGCGCTGCCGCGGCATGCTCGCGGAGGCGCACGGTGACATCGTGACCGCGCGCAATCGTTACGGGTTCGTCGCCGAGAACGGCGGGGACTGCTACATGGCCCAGTAGTCCTCCGAGTGGCTAGCCGCGCACGGCGAGTAGCCCGGGCGGGGGTACGTCTACAGACGGCTCTCTGGCTGGGCTTTCGCAAGCTCGTCGAAAACTATGGCGGCAAGGGCCGCAGAAACTCTTCGAGTTGGCTTCCATCAGTCGCTCGAAAGCTCGGCCCTTTAAAGGTGGCGGATTGGCATTCTGGGTGCAACAGCATAGCGCCAGGCGACGAGCGTGGCGCACCTCCGGAGGCTACGATGCCGTTCGTCTGGGTCAACGTCGGAAGCCGAGGGGAAATGCGCCACTACAAGCACCTTAGCGCCGAGGAGCCTGACGAGATCGCCGAGCTGCACGCCGAGCCTCTGCCACGGGCCGTCCGCGGAGAGGTCCCTGCCCGACACGCCCCCGAGCGAGCTGTGTCTGTGGCAGTCGGTCCCGCGTCGGATCACGCAGCCGCTTGCGGTCCTCGAGAACATCTCGACCAACTCGTCCCACGGCCCGGGTCTGTGGCGGGAGGCTTCGGGTGCGACAGTGTGCAGCAGTAGCTCGACCTTGCGAGCCTGGCGCACTCGGGCAGGCCGAGGAGGCGGTGCCGCCCCGAAGGCCCGCTCACGATGACCGCCCTCTCGCGGTCTGGGGACGCTCCCCCCGTCTTTCAGGGCCATCGATCTTTTTAGGTAGGAGACCTCCGCCTCGGGTCCCTGGACCTGACGCCCGGGCCCTCACGTCGCCCTGGGCCGTGGTCGCGCCGACCCGGGCGGCCCCTCCCTGCGCTTCGGCCGGAGCGCCTCCCCGCCGCCCTCCCGGTGGGCCCTTGTCCAGTTCTTGGGAGGCGCCAGCGAGGCGACCCCGAACCTCGCCGTTGCCCCCACCCCTGTTATGCCCTCGCCACTCTGGCCTCGAACGGATGGCTCGCGTGCGCCGATCCCATGGCCACCAACCCATCGACCCCGAAGGGCCGGTAAGCGCCGAGCCATTCCCTCACGGCCTCCCGGGGGACACCCAACACGTTGGCTGCCGCCTTGTAGCCCGCACCACCATCGAAGGGGACCGAGGCTCGCAGCCTGGTCTCCGCATCGCAAGGTGTCCTGTCAGCCATGCAGAGGCCTCCCATTTCTTATGTCCGAGAAACGGGAGGCAGCTCAGGGTTGCAGAGCGCGTCATGCCTGCTCGCACAAAAAAGTCCCCCAGCGATGCGAGCCGCCGGGGGACAACTGCGCTGCTGTAGCGACAGCGAAGCCTACTTCTTGGCCTTGCCCTGGTTGGCGACGGCGTTGATCTTGGCCTCGATGGTGGCGGGGTCGCCGATGTAGTGCTTGTCGAGGATGTTCCAGTCCTTGTCGAAGGTATAGGAGCAGGGGACACCGGTGGGGATGTTGACCTTGAGGATCTCCTCGGGGGTGAGGTGCTCGAGCTGCATCACAAGGGCGCGCAGGGAGTTGCCATGCGCGGCAATGAGGGCACGTTTGCCACCCTCGAGCTGCGGCTTGATCTCCTGCTCGAAGTACGGCCATGCGCGGGCGATGGTGTCCTTCAGGCACTCGGTGTAGGGGAGGTCCTCCTGCGGCACGTCGCGGAACATGGCCTGGACGTGGGGGTCGCGCTCGTCGCCGGGCGTGAGCGCGGGCGGCTGGACGTCAAAGGAACGACGCCAGACGAGAACCTGCTCCTCGCCGTGCTCGGCAG
The DNA here is from genome assembly GCF_057241865.1 of Tractidigestivibacter sp. Taxonomy (NCBI): domain Bacteria; kingdom Bacillati; phylum Actinomycetota; class Coriobacteriia; order Coriobacteriales; family Atopobiaceae; genus Tractidigestivibacter; species Tractidigestivibacter sp. The sequence goes on along the minus strand of NZ_DBHHPX010000022.1, from coordinate 40,342 downwards.
CGGCGTCGGCCTTGTTGAGGCCCTGGAGGGCACCATAGTGACGCTCGTTGAGGCGCCAGGTCTTGTGGACGGGCAGCCATGCGCGGTCCATCTCGTCGAGGACGATGTTCAGCGTGTGGATGGCACGCTTGAGGAGGGACGTGTAGCAAACGTCGAAGTCGAAGCCCTGCTCCTTCAACGCCTTGCCACCGGCAGCAGCCTCGGTGCGACCGGTGTCGGTAAGGTCGACGTCGGTCCAACCGGTGAAGAGGTTGAGTTTGTTCCACTCGGACTCGCCGTGACGAATAATGACAAGGTGCATGTTCTGATCGTCGGCCATGGGGTTTCCCTTCTCCTGGGCTTTGCGTGCGCTTTCGCACATCCATACATAGTATGACGCAAATGGGTATAGTTGACATATGTTAACTTAAAACTGCTGTGGTGGGAGGTCGCCATGAGCCCCATCGATGTCATCATCGTTCTTGCCGTCGTAGCCGTGACGGTTCTGTGTGTGCGCGCCGTTGTAAGCGGGAAGGCGGATGGCTGCTCTACCTGTGGAGAGACGGGTTGCTCTGCTCGCAATGGGGGAGGCCGCTGCAAGGCCGCCGACGACATGCTTCGTCGTGCGAACGAGGCCTTCGGTAGCGGGCAGTCGTCCGCCAAGCCCTAGACGCACTCCCTTAAGGGTCGACGGTTGTCCCAACGCGCCCCCCACGTCATAATTCGATGCGGCTGGCCGGAGGTAACAGGCATGAAACACGCTTGTGGGAACGTTATCCCGACTAAGCGAACGTAGCAACGCCCGAACAATCGGGAGGAGACCCATGAGCACCGACAAGGACATCGATTTCGTTCTGCGTACCGTCGAGGAGCGTGACATCCGCTTTGTTCGCCTGTGGTTCACAGACGTGCTGGGCACGCTGAAGTCGTTCGCAATCTCGCCCGAGGAGCTTGAGGAGGCCTTCGAGGAGGGCATCGGCTTTGACGGCTCGTCGATTGACGGCTTTGCTCGTCTCGAGGAGTCGGACATGCTGGCATTCCCCGATGCGGAAACCTTTCAGCTTTTGCCTTGGCGTCCCACCGAGAGTGGCGTCGCGCGCGTGTTCTGCAACATCTGCACGCCCTCCCGCGAGCCTTTCGCTGGCGACTCGCGCGGTTGCCTCGAGCGCGTCTTCGAGCGTGCGGACCACGAGGGCTACGTCTTTAACGTAGGCCCCAAGATCGAGTACTTCTACTTCGACAACGATGTGGAGCCTGTGCCGCTGGACAAGGCCGGATACTTCGACCTCACGCCGACCGACGTTGCCAATGACCTGCGTCGCCAGACAACGCTCACGCTTGAGAAGATGTCTGTCCCCGTGCAGTACTCCTTCCACGGCGGCGGCCTATCTCAGAATGTCATCGAGCTGCGCTTCACCGAGGCCGTGAGTTGCGCCGACAACATAATGTCCTCTCGCTTGGCCATCAAACAGGAGGCGGCTGCCGAGGGCCTCTTTGCGTCGTTTATGCCGAAGCCCCTCTCCGATGCGCCGGGCTCGGCTCTGTTCCTCTACATGTCGCTCTTCGACCACGACGGAGAGAACCTCTTCTGGGCGCCCAAGACCGAGCATCCCGCGCACCTCTCCGAGCTTGCGCAGCACTTCGTGGCTGGTCTTCTCCATTATGCGCCCGAGTTCACACTGGTTACCAACCCCACGGTGAACTCCTACAAGCGCTTCATCACCTCCGGCGAGGTTCCCAACTACGCCACGTGGGGCCGCAAGAACCGCTCCGCGCTGGTGCGCGTGCCTACGCACAAGCCCGGCAAGCACGTTGCCACCCGCGTTGAGCTGCGCAGTCCCGACAACACGGCCAATCCCTACCTTGCGCTTGCCGTCACGCTGGCAGCGGGCCTCAAGGGCATTGAGGATGAGCTTCCGCTTCCGGAGGAGGCGACGGTCGATACCTTCTCGCGGAGTCAGCACGAACTTGCAGCCAAAGGCATCGAGCGCCTGCCGCGCACTCTGGGCGAGGCGGTCGAGCGTTTCGAGGAGTCCGACCTTATGCGTGAGACGCTGGGCGAGCATATCTTCAGCTACCTGGTAGAGAGCAAGCGCCGCGAATGGGGTGAGTTCTGCACCACCGTCACCGACTGGGAGCGCGTGCACTACTACGGTGGGGTGTAGTCGAGAGAGCGTTTCTTGTGGGACTGAAGGCGCCCGCCGGAGACTCGGCGGGCGCCTTTCTCATTGAGGGGCTTGGGCGGGCGCCGCGGCGATTGCGATTGTGCGGACCATGCGGAGAGTGGCCTCGACCTTCTGCAAGAAGGAGCTGGTCCCGGTGGTGCCGAGACCAGTTCCTTGTCGTTTATAGAGGCGGCATTCCTTCACTCCTGCTGGGCTGCCACCTCACCGAGCGTGAATCAGGCGGCCTTGCGCTCGCCGTACCTGCGCCAGGCGACATACCCCAGAGCCGCAAGGCCTGCGGCGGCCGCAATGTCGATACCGACCATGACCTTGAGCCAGTCGGCGACTTCGCCTGAGGGGGTCCGTCTCGTAGCGCCAGCTGTTCACCGCCGTGAACAGGATGTTGTGCGCTGTACGGCGCATCTGGATCACGGAGGTGGCGCTGAAGTCGGTCACGTAGTTCGTGGTCTCCGTCGTTGCCAGCATGATGTCGGTGCCGCCGCGGATGACCTGGTCCGCATTCTGATAGCTATAGTTCGTGCCGGAGAAGTAGTCGGTCTCCACCATGCCCTGGAAGCCCCATTCATCGCGCAGGACACTCTGATTGAGGTTCAAGCTGGCACTCGAATAGGTATTGCCGATGTAGTTGAACGAGCCCATGATGGCCTCGCCTGTCGGGCCGTCCTTCACGACCGTCTCGAAGGGCTTGAGGTAGAGCTCCCCGATGGACTGTTCGTTCGCCCATGTGCAGAGCTGGCCGTTGCGCTGGGTCTCCTGCTCGTTCGGCGCGAAGTGCTTCGTGAAGGCATAGACGCCCCTCTCCTTTGCCCCCTGGGCCTGCTGGGAGGCAAGTGTGCCGGTAAGGACGGGATCCTCGGAGAAGTACTCGAAGTTCCTGCCGCCGAATGTGGAGCGGTGCAGGTTGATCGAGGGCGCATGCCAGTCGGTCACGTGCATGTCGTGGGCCCTGTCGCCGATCGTCTCGCCATACTTGAGAGCCAGCTCTTTGTTCCAGGTGCAGGCGGGGGCGACGTTCGAGGGAAGGCCAATGGAGCTCACACCGGAGAAGTTGTCCTTGAGGGCTGCCGGGCCATCGACATCGGACAGGCGTATCTTTCCAATCGATCCAACCGCTGCGTTTTGATAGCCGCCATTGGCGATAAGGGTGTTTATCTCGTCGACGGTGAGCTCGTCGAGAAGCTCGTCCCACTTCGGATCGTCGTAGTTGAGACCGCGAAGGTCATAGAGGCGAAGGCCGTTGTTCGCGCCCGTCGTGGGCATGACATCAGAAGGATCGTCGAACTGCTTTGGGTCATAGTTACCGTTGTTGTAGTACGTGGCCTTGTACTCGTCGGACATGCTGCAGTTCGTTGGAGCCGCGAGAGCTGTTGCGGCATTCGCGAAGCCGTCTGCACTCGAGAGATATTCGAGCCCGCCGTTGACATCGTCGAATTCGTTCGTTGCTGCGACCAAGTCGCCGTTGTGCGCGTTGGCGTCCGTGTTGTACACGATGGTCTCGGGTACGTCGACTGTCTGCTTGGAGATGACGGTGTGGGAATCGGAGTTGATGGAGATGGTGTAGCTGCCCGCCTCGAGTACATAGGCCTTGGCATTCTTGTCATCGTACGATGCGAGGTCATCGTCATCGAAGCTGATGGGTATCGTCTGGCTCTCGCCCGGTGTGAGGAGCTTCGTCTTCTCGTAGGCAATGAGGTTGGCGCTTGCCTTCTCGATGCCACCGTTCGTGTAGGGCGGGTTGCCGTAGACCTCCACGACATCCTTGCCCGCAGCAGAGCCGGTATTGGTGACTGTCACGGTGAAGCTTACGGTGCCATCCGTATACTGGGTGGGGCTCATCTCCTGCGTGAAGGTCGTATAGGAGAGGCCATAGCCGAAGGGGTATTGCATGCTTGCGTCGTAGTCGACAAGGCCCTCGTCTGCGGCCGTCTCCCAGAAGCGGTAGCCGACATAGATGCTCTCGGTGTAGTTCACGGAGCGCGGAGAGTGGACACCGCGGGCGGAGTCGATCTGGAATTCCTGCACATTGTCATATGGGAAATCGCCGAAGTTGTTCCAGGACGGAGCCGTCGTGAGGTCGTAGACGAACGTGTCGGACGTCTTGCCGGAAGGGTTCACCTTGCCGGAGAGCACGTTGCCGAGAGACTCGAAGCCTGCCTGCCCGGGATGGGGTGCCCACACAACGCCCTTGATCTGGGAATACTCGTCTCGCTGTTAGACCATGATTGGCCTGGCGCCCCTGTCCTCCCAGTAGTCCCAGAAGGGCTGTCCCATCTCGACGAGTTCGCGCCTGGTATGGACGTACCTGCCTCCTGCGAGCTGCCCGGAGAGCATGTCCCCCTTCCTGGCATCCGAATGCCTCGCCTGCTCGAGCCACAGGAAGCAGGCGAGATGGTGCCCCGGCCGCTTCGCCGACATCCCATGGAAGGGGAGCAGGGACTCCCTGGGCCTCTGGCGCATCGCGTTGGCGAGGCCGAGCTCGCCGTGCGTGGCTTCCTTCGCAACGGTCGCCACGTGCCCGGAGACCCCGAGCGCAGGGAGCACGCGCGCGTACCCCGCATGGTCGTCCGTGGCGACCCATGAGCTGCGGGCGACGCCGGAGAAGGCGCCCCCTGCCGCAGGGCACGGCACATTCGTCTCCGAGGCCGTTCGCGGCGCGCTCGACGCAGGCCTTCTCGCCCGATACGCCGCGGGAACGCACGGCGTGGCCGTGCGCGTGCGCCCCCCTCGGCATCTTCAGATCGGGCCTCCCCCTGTTGCCCGCAAGCGACTCGTCGAGGTGGGTGCCGTCTGCCTGGCACGATGCGGCGGGGCCATCCCCGAAGGGCTGGAGCGCCGACCCCATCGCCCCGGAGGGCCCCATGCGCATGAACCAGGACGTCCTGAGGCAGACGTGGCAGGCGCCTGCGAGCTCCCTGGGGGACACCCCCGCGAGCGCGCCCTCCGCATACGCGGCCCACGTGGCCGCGGAGAGCCTCGACATGGCCAGCACCGATCCCGTCCTCGCCGAGAAGGTCCTGCCGCACGAGCGGCACTTCCATCTCTGGAGCCCGTGGGAGTCGCGCCCCTTGCGGAAGGAGTCCGAAGACCCGCATCCCGGGCACCTCTCCGGAGACCCTGCGAGCGCGGACCCCGCCATCTCCCCGGCCATGAGGGCCTTCAGCCTCTCCAGGAGCTCGCGCTCCTCCGTTATCCCCAGCTTCTGCGGGCGCTGCAGCATCATGGAATCCATCCGGGCCTCCGTCCTGCGATGTCTTTGTTTGGCGGCATGCATCGCAGGTGGGGGCCCGGACAACATTGGGCCCTTCTCAGGTCAATCGTGGTCTAACAGCGAGATGGATATGCATAAATATCTGCAAAAACAAGCGGATGCTCTTTGTCAATCTTGTTAAGAAAGCACCGAGACCAACCGTTCGCGGAGCCGTTGGGTCAAACTACTTCACCAACGGAGGGGTGGTATCAAGGCCGTAATGTTCCCCTCACGTCAGAGAGAAGAGCACCTCATGAAGCAGCTCGCATCACTACTCACGCGCCGCGATTTTCTCGCGTGCGCCATCGCTGCCATGGGCACGACGGCACTTGCTGGATGTGGCTCTGCCTCGTCTTCGACGGGCTCGTCCGCCAGCACCGCAACAACTTCAGCATCGCAGGACACCTACACGCTGGTGAAGGACGGACAGCTCACTATCGCGTCCGACCTCGCCAACCCGCCGCTTGACTACACCGACACCTCGGCCAACGAGCCCGCAGGCTTTGAGGTCGAGCTCATGCAGGCCATTGGCGAGAAGCTCGGCCTTACGAGCGTGTACCTCTCACCCGTGAAGTTTGACACCATCATCCCCACCATCAAGCAGGGCGGTACGGCCGACGTGGGCGTTTCCAATTTCACGATCACCGACGAGCGCAAGGAAGAGATTGACTTCACCGACCCCTACCTCGACTCCAATCAGGGCCTCGTGACCACGAAGGCCGCCACCAAGACCACGCAGGACGATCTTGACTCCACAGACGCCAAGGTGGCCGTGCAAGCCGGTACCACCGGCGAGTCCTGGGTCCAGGAGAACCTCCCCAACGCCGCCTGCGTCTCGCTCGACGACCCCGTCGTGGCGCTCACGGGCGTCCAGTCCGGTCTCTACGACGCGGCCGTGGCCGACCTCCCCGTGGTGAAGTACCTCGTGAACAACTCCTTCACGGACTGCCAGGTCTCCATCGAGATTCCTACGGGCGAGCAGTACGGCATTGTTGTTTCCAAGGACAACCCCGCGCTCACGAGCGCAATCAACGACGCCTTGGCACAGCTCGACCAGGATGGCACGCTGAAGGACCTCAAGACCAAATGGTTTGGCACAGACCTGTAACGGTCCATGAACGGTCCGTGACCACGTCTTGTAACGTCGCACAGCAACAATGGGAGCACATGCACTGCCCGTCACGGGACGGGAGGGACTGGGAGAAGGGAACACCATGAAGAATTCCATGAGCAGGCGTCAGTTCATCCTCGCCGCGGGTGCCCTTGCGGGCAGCGCGGCGCTCGCAGGCTGCGGCGAAAGCTCCACCAGCTCCTCCAGCAGCCAGGGCACAAGCTCGAGCGCCTCGTCCTCCTCGAGCGATGACTCCTATGCGCTTGTGAAGGACGGCACCCTGACCGTCGTGGCCGAGCTGGGTTTTGCACCGTTCGAGTACATGGACGACAAGACCGGCGACCCCGAGGGCTTCGACGTCGACGTCATCAACGCCGTTGCTGAGAGGATGGGCCTCGCGTGCGAGTACCTGCCCAACCAGAAGTTCGACACCCTCGTGCCTCTCATCAAGCAGGGCGGCAAGGCCGACGTTGCGGTGGCCGCCATCACGATCACCGACGAGCGCCTGCAGTCCGTCGACTTCTCCGAGCCCTACCTCGACTCCAACCAGGCCATCGTTGCCCCGAAGGGCTCCACCGAGACCGAAGAGACCCTGAACGATGCCTCCAAGCAGGTCGTGTGCCAGGGCGGTACCACCGGTAACGACTGGATCCAAGAGAACCTCCCCAACGCCACACGCGTCCCCGTCGACGATGTCACGGCCGCTCTCACCGGTGTCCAAACCGGCCTCTACAGTGCGATGGTCGTTGACCTGCCTGTTGCTAAGTACATGCTCACCAACTCCTTCTCCGACCTCGATATCATCGAGGAGATTGCCACGGGCGAGCAGTATGGCATCGCGGTATCGAAGGACAACCCCAACCTTAGGAAGGCCATCAACAAGGCACTCGAGGAAATGAAGGGCGATGGCACGATGGACTCCATCGAGACCAAGTGGTTTGGCTCGACCATCTAGCAGGTATCATCGAGGCACGAAATCAATGGCGGGGCCACATGGCCCCGCTTTCCACTCAGGAGCAAAGATTACCTTGGCACACATGCATGAGAACGTATTGACGGGAGGGGAGGACCTACGCTCCTCGGAGGCCTGCTACGGCTGCGTTACCAGGCGCGTGCCCGCACTCGCCCTTGCGCTTGCAGCTGCGTTCGCCCTCGTCTTCACGCTTGCAGCACTGCCGACGAGCGCGCTGGCCATGACCACCAACAAGGCCACGGCTCGCCCCAACGAGGATGGCGGCACGGGCGTCATTGGTGCGATGGACACCCGTCTTACCTGGGAGGGGACCGTCGGCGATGGCGAGGAGGTCTCCTCAATCACGCTGAGCCTTCCCGACGGCGCGACCTTCGACCATGCCTCCACCCGCGTCACGGTGCTCGACGGCCTCAACCGCACGAGCATCGATGGCGCCGCGACCTCGTCAGGCAACTCGATGAGCGTGCAGTTCTCGGAGAGCATCCCCGCTGGCTCGCTTGTGCGCCTTGAGATCACGGACATGCAGTTCCCCGCCGACGGCGGTGACTATGTTGTCTCGGGTAGCTATACCACCGCAGACGGCCAGTCGCGCACGCTTGATGATTCCGCTGCCATTACGGTGATTGCAAACACGCCGCTCCAGGCGGCTGTAAGCTGGCTTGACGCCCAGCCTTGGGTTGCTGCCTGGAACTCCAACCCGTTCCTCGGCATGTTCTTCAAGCCCCAGCTGCTCCTGACCTCGTTTGCGTCGCTCTTCCCAGGCTGGCTCGTCTGCCTGGGCATCGTGCTTGCGTGCTATCCCTTCGCCATTGTGCTCGGCCTGGCCTTCGCCATGCTCAAGACGAGCCGTTACAAGGCGCTGCGCGCCATCGCTATCTGCTACATCAACATTCTTCGTGGCACCCCGCTCTTCCTGCAGATTTACATCATGTTCTTCGGCCTGCCCATGGTGGGCATCAACATCGACAACAACGTCCTCGGCATCGTCGTGATGGCTGTGAACTCGTCTGCCTACCTGGCCGAGATCTTCCGTGCGGGCATCCAGTCCATCCCCCAGGGCCAGTACGAAGCTGCGGCCTCCCTGGGCATGAACGGCTTCCAGACCATGACCTCGGTCATCTTGCCGCAGACCGTGCGCCGTGTGATCCCCACGGTGACCAGCGACTTCATCACGTCCTACAAGGACACTTCGCTTCTCTCCTCGGTGGGCGTCATGGAACTCATGATGTTCTCGAAGAATCTCACCACCACCACCGGCAACATCACCCCTTACATGGCCGCAGCCATCTACTACCTCATCGTGACGCTGCCGCTCATCAAGGTCGTAGGCATCATCGAGAACAACATCGCCCGCTCCGAGCGCGGCGGTGGCCCAAGGCCCAAGCATCACACCGTGACCAGCGCATCCCGGGAGTCTTCCGCGGCCGAGCAGGACCCCGCGTCTTCCGCTGAGGCCTCCCACGCCGCGCCGCTCAAGGCGGCCCCTGCGGCCGACGTCCTCGCGGCCCTCTCGGCGCCGTTTGTCTCACATCCCACCGTCGACCTCGGAGGTGTCGCAGATGGCGAGTAAGCACCATCACAAGCGCGAGGACATGCCCGTCGTTCCTGATGCCCTTTCCGCAGAGGAGGCGGCGCGTCTCGCCCTTGCCGCCGACCAGGGTCTGACCAAGCACCGCTTCACCGAGGGCGAGCACCCCATCGTGCGCATCGAGCACCTCAACAAGTCCTTCGACGAGACCAAGGTCCTGCGTGACGTTAACTTGGACGTGTGGCCGGGAGAGGTCGTCGTGGTCCTAGGGCCGTCCGGCTCCGGCAAGTCGACCATGCTTCGCTGCATCAACCTGCTCGAGACGCCTACCGCCGGCCACATCCTGATTGAGGACCAAGAGATTACAGGGCAGAGCAAGACCGATGCCAACAAGCTGCGTCGTGAGGTTGGCATGGTGTTCCAGTCGTTTAACCTCTTCCCGCACCTCACAGCCAAGCAGAACGTGATGATTGGCCAGACCAAGGTCTTGAAGCGCTCGAAGGAAGAGGCCGAGGCCGAGGCCATGAAGCAGCTCACGGCCGTTGGCCTTGCCGACCGTGCGGACTTCAAGCCGCCCCAGCTCTCCGGTGGCCAGCAGCAGCGCGTGGCCATCGCCCGCGCCGTTGCCATGCACCCCAACGTGCTGCTCTTCGACGAGCCCACGAGCGCCCTCGATCCCGAGCTGGTCCGCGGCGTCCTCGACGTCATCCGCGACTTGGCTGGGAACTCGGGTATGACCATGATCGTGGTCACCCACGAGATGGACTTCGCCCGTGAGGTCGCCGACCGCGTGGTCTTCATGGAGGATGGTGTGGTAGTCGAGCAGGGTGTGCCCGAGAAGGTCTTCGACCACCCCGAGAACGCGCGTACGGCCGAGTTCCTGGGGTCCATCGGCTAGTCCGCAGCTTGCGGCAACGAGGCGCCATGCCGGCGGCTGCCGGGCATGGCGTTTCGTCTACCTGCACGTTGTTTTGGATTTTCTCGGGCTAGCGCAGCCATGAGTACGTCTGTGCTACTCTGGTTGATGGATTTTATGCGAGACAAGCTGCAATAGCTATGGCACAACCGGCAGGGGGCTAGCGTGCATCACAAGAACATCCTGCTCATATCTGGTACCACACGTCTGCACGATCGCATGCGCGAACTCTCTCATGCAATCGACGTTTCCATCGCCCTTGCGAACGAGGAGACCTTCTCGCAGGCCGTCTCTTCCGGGCATGAGTTTGATCTTGTCATCCTGGATGCTGATGGCATGTCCCAAGATACGCTGGGCGCCGTGGATTCATTTGTTGCCGACAACGGCTTCATCCCAATGCTTCTGGTGCAAGATCCTGACAAGCTTGCCACCATGCGCATGCCCACACAGGGCAAGAACGATTTCATCCTCTCCACGGCTGGCGTCGATGAGCTTGAGGTGCGCTGCTCGCTTCTGCTGTGGCCAGGTGAGGAGAGTGCGCCGGCAGACATCGTGACCGTCGACAACATGACCATTAATCTGGCCACGTATCAGGTCTACATTGACGAGAAGCCCGTTGACCTCACGCTCATGGAGTACTCGCTCCTCTCGTTTTTGGCCACGCACCCGTCGCGTGCGTACTCGCGCGAGACGCTGCTTCACCGCGTGTGGGGCTTTGAGTACTGTGGCGGCACCCGCACGGTCGACGTTCACATCCGTCGCGTGCGCTCCAAGGTTGGTCCGCAGGTCGCTGCCCACATCGTAACCATCCGTGGCGTAGGCTATCTTTTCCGTGTGTAGGCGTTGCCCGCGTGAACCGTATCACTGACTGGTCGCCGGGGCTGCCAAAGGGCAGCTCCTTTTATGCACTGGGGCGAGAAGGACGTGGATTGTGCCCTGGGTTTCAGGAACACAAAAGCCTTGTCACGCGGACGTGGGGATGCGGTGCCGGATGTGGTCCCTCTCGCGTATCGGGGTACATTCACAGACGTACATAGGACGGCCCGCCAGGCCGCCACAGACGAAGGGTGGGACGTTTCCATGGCAGACTTTTCCGCGGGCGAACCCGACGAGGGCATGACGGGCGTGGGCTCGGACCCTCAGCAGAATCAGGGCTCCCAGCCCACACAGGCACGGCCGACGCAGGCCCATGACTACGCGAATTACGGCGGCGGGGGTGCGGCCTATCCTCCAAGCGCTGCCGATGGAAGTGGCGGTAAGCCGGGCAACGACAAGAAGGGCGGCCTGGGCAAGCCCATCGTCGCCGGTGCCCTCTCTGGCGTCGTGGCAGCGCTTGCACTCGTGCTGGCGCTGACCCTTGCCGGCACCTTTGACAAGTCCCCCTCGACCGGCACCAGCCCCTCCTTGGGCAGCTCTACCTCGAGCAGCAGCACCATCAGCATCACGTCGAGCGACACCTCGGCATCGACAGCCGAGGCCGTGGCCGCCAAGGCCATGCCCTCCGTGGCCTCGGTGAACGTCACCTATGACGACGGCTCAGGCCTTGGCTCTGGCGTCATTCTCGACGCCGACGGCAACATCATCACGAACTACCACGTAATCGATGGTGCCACCTCAATCAGCGTGACGATAGGCGGCAAGAGCTACGAGGCCAGCGTTGTTGGCTCCGATTCCTCTTCCGACCTTGCCGTCATCAAGGCAGACCTTAACGGCGACTCCGTGACGCCCATCGAGATAGGCGATTCCTCCAAGCTTAACGTGGGCTCTTGGGTCATGACCATCGGCAGCCCCTTTGGCCTCGACCAGTCCGTCTCCGAGGGCATCGTCTCCGCCCTGTATCGCAACGAGCTCCTGCAGTCCAGCTCGGGCGATACCATCTACACCAACCTCATCCAGGTTGATGCAGCCATCAACCCCGGCAACTCCGGCGGCGCGCTCGTGAACGACCAGGGCCAGCTTGTGGGCATCAGCACGCTTTACTCGTCCAGTACCGAGTCCTTCGCGGGCATTGGCTTTGCCATCCCGGGCAACTACGCCGTCGAGATCGCTAACGAGATCATCAACGGCGGGAAGGTCACGCACGCCTACGTTGGCCTCTCGATGCAGACCGTGAACGCCCAGAACGCACGCTCTAACGGCCTGTCCGTGAACCAGGGTGCCTACGTGGCCGAGGTTGTCTCAGGCGGTCCCGCCGACCAGGCTGGCATCGAACGGGGCGACATCATCGTTGCCATGGACGGCGAAGAGATCACCTCCGCAGACGGCATGGTCCTCGCGGTTCGCTCGCATGACATTGGCGATACCGTCACCGTGACGGTTGTGCGTGGCACCGAGACCAAGGACGTCACCGTGACGCTGGGCTCCGACGAGGTGCTGCAGGCAGAGCGCGAACAGCAGGATTCCACCTCGACGAATGGCACCACCGACAACAGCCATGGTCTTAACGGCAACGGTATCGGCACCAACGGCACCACGACGCAGGACGAGCTCGAGCAGTGGATCGAGGAGCGCCTGCAGCAGCGCCAGGACTCCACCGGCTCCTATGCCACCGGCGCCGGGGCCAACTATATGGCGGACGGCGCAGATGGTGACGCAACGGTCGTCTCAGCTGGCGGCTGGGTAGCATAGCCTGCCAGGAACGATCCAAGGCATTTGGCAAGCGCGGCGGGGCCCTGTGGCTCCCGCCGCGTCTTTCCGTTGCACCTATTTGTGTCGCGCGAGGCGTGTAACCTTTACTCAGGAGTATCGCCAAGAGGAGGTCCCATGGCTGAGGTAAAGTGCCCTAACTGCGGAAAGGTCTTCCAGGTAGACGAGGCGGGCTACGCGCAGATCCTGCAACAGGTCCGCGATGCCGAGTTCAAGCGTCAGCTTGACGAGCAGCGCACCCTTCTGGAGCAGCGCGAGGCTGCTTCGGTGGAGGCGGTGCGCGCCAAGGCCGAGGGGGACCTGCGTGCCCAGCTTGCCGAGAGGGACGCCTCGATAGCTCGCCTCACCGAGCAGCTTCGCTCTCAGGAGGCGCAGGCCAAGGGTGCGCAGGAGCTTGCTGTGACCCGTGCCACCGCCGAACGTGACAAGCACCTGGTGGAGCTGCAGTCCCGGGTTCAGGAGGTCTCGGCCAAGAAGGATCAAGAGATCGCCGTTCTCAACCAGCGACTGGTCGAGCAGGAGAAGTACAAGGACCAGGAGATCCGCGACCGCGAAGACGAGATCGAGCGCATCAAGAACCAGCGCTCGCGCCTTTCGGTCAAGCTCATCGGCGAGACTCTCGAGCAGCACTGCGAGTCCGAGTTCAACAAGGTGCGCATGATGGCCTTCCCGCGCGCGGAGTTCCACAAGGACAACGATGTGGTCGATGGCAGCAAGGGCGACTACGTCTTTAGGGAGTGCGACGAGTCCGGTACCGAGATTGTCTCGATAATGTTTGATATGAAGAACGAGGACGACAGCTCCGTCAACCGCAAACGTAACGAGGACCACCTTGCCAAGCTCGACCGCGACCGCCGTAACAAGCACTGCGAGTATGCGGTTCTCGTCTCCACGCTCGAGCCCGAGAGCGAGCTGTACAATGCGGGCATCGTGGACGTCTCGTATCGCTATCCCAAGATGTACGTGGTACGGCCGCAGTTCTTCCTGCCCATCATTAGCCTGCTGAGAAACGCGGGCCTGAATGCCGTCTCCGCTCGGCGCGAGCTTGCCGAGGTGCGGCAGCAGAACCTCGACGTCACCAACTTCGAGGAGAAGCTCGAGAAGTTCAAGCAGGGCTTTGGGCATAACTACGAGCAGGCCTCCAAGCGCTTTGGCGAGGCAATCGAGCAGATTGACCGCTCCATTGCGTCACTCCAGAAGGTGAAGGAGAGTCTCACCAAGTCCGAGAACCAGCTTCGTCTGGCCAATAACAAAGCCGAGGACCTCACCATTAGGCGCTTGACTCGCGGGAACAAGACCATGAAGGCTGCCTTCGAGCAGGCCGCGCAGGTGCGTGCGGATGAGGGGGATTCCGACAACGCCGTCGAGCCGGATTCGGTGGAGTAGCGGGTGGGTGCCTGGGTGTCGTCGAGGGCAGCTATGCCGTGCCGTGCGTACGCACGAGTACGTCTTTCTGCCGAGAGGATGTTCCAGGATTCCTGATGAGGCAAGAAGAGGCTATTATGCGTACGCATACGTAAGACCTTCCGCCAAATAGGTGGCTCAAGAGGCCTTTTGTGGCAGAGAAGTTCGGTCGTGCGTACGCACAACCCCGAAGTGCTGCCATGGCCTTCTCGCCCAACTGGGGAAACCCGACTGGGACGCCAGAAACCCTTGGTGGTGCGTACGCACAATCCAGGCCTTTTGCCAGGGGGGAGCCCCCAAGACCCTACCTTGGCAACAAAAGCCCATCCTGCGTACGCCAAGCGCACCCTCCCGCCGCGCCCCTCTCAAACCCGTCACGGATCAGGCGGCTTGCTGCCAACCCCTCCACAATCCACCGCCGTCATGGTTGATTCATACCCATGAGGGGTATATTGTACGCAGTGATAGATGCCCATGAGGGGTATGTGCGACGGACTCTAGCAAGAGGGGAGTCTCAAATGGAACCATCAGATGCCCGGGTAGAGCTATCTGCCGCCCAGGACGCCAAAGAGTGCTGCCACAAGAAGCAGACGCCACGCTCCGAGGAGCTCAAACACGACGTCACCTGCCGCATCAACCGAGCCATCGGACAGCTCAACGGCATCAAGGCGATGGTGGAGGAGGACCGCTACTGCGGTGACGTCCTGACCCAGCTCGCCGCCGTCGAGTCGGCGGTGAGGGCCGTGAGTCGCGAGGTCATGCAGGACCACCTTGAGACCTGCGTGGTCGAGCACATTCAGGCAGGCGACACCGAGGTTGTCGACGAGGTCATGCGCCTCTTCAAGAAGTTCATGTGAGTCCTGTCCGCAGGCAGGGCCAGACCACAGCAACTCCCTGCTCCCAGGGACGCAACAGCGAAGGGAAGCAAGCACGATGAAGCAAACGTTCGACATTACGGGCATGACCTGCGCGGCCTGCTCGGCGAGGGTTGGCAAGGCCGCATCAGGCGTACCCGGCGTGAGCGACGCCAACGTCAACCTTCTCAAGAACTCGATGGAGCTCGACTACGACGGCGACCCAAAGACCGCAGCCGCGGTTGTCTCTGCAATCGAGGATGCGGGCTATGGCGCGTCTCCGCGCCAAGCAGTTGGCAACGCCTCCAGGAGCGCGTCTTTCGTCGACCCTCGGGAGGGCGCCCAGAAGGCCATCGACGCAAAGCAGAGGCAGCTCATCTGGTCCATCGTCTTTGGCGTGCCCCTCTTCTACCTGGCCATGGGTCCCATGCTCGGCTGGCCTGAGGTTCCCGGGCTCGACGGCATGCAGGGCATGATGGCATCCGCGGTGACGCAGCTGCTTCTCGCCACCTGCGTGCTCTTTGTCAACCGCGGCTACTTTGCCATGGGCTTCAAGACCCTGGCGCACCTCTCGCCCAACATGGATTCGCTCATCGCCATTGGCTCTGCCGCAAGCTATGCCTACAGCCTGGTTGGCGTCTACCAGATGGCGCTGGCGCTTGGCGCCATGGACCTCGAGACCGCGCACTACGCCATGATGCACTCGCTGTACTTTGACTCGGCCGGCACCATCCTCGTGCTCATCACGCTGGGCAAGTACTTCGAGGCCCGTGCCAAGGGCAAGACGACCTCGGCGATCAGTGCGCTCATGGACCTCGCGCCCAAGACGGCCCGCGTTCGCCGCGGCGACGAGGAGGTCGAGGTGCCCACCGACGAGGTGCGCGTAGGCGACATCGTGGTGGTGCGCGCCGGCGAGTCCGTACCGGTCGACGGCGTCATCCGTGAGGGCTCTGCCTCGATTGACGAGTCTGCCATCACCGGCGAGCCGGTACCTGCCGAGAAGGGCGTGGGAGACCGCGTGACCGGTGCCACCGTGAGCCAGCGCGGCTGGTTTGCCATGGAGGCTACGGCCGTGGGCGATGACACGGCGCTTGCGAGCATCATCCGCCTCGTGGACGAGGCCACGGGCTCCAAGGCGCCCATCGAGCGTCAGGCTGACAAGATCGCGGGTGTCTTTGTTCCCGTGGTCATGGCAATAGCAGCCGTCACCTTCCTGGGATGGATTGCCATCTTCGCCCCCGCGGACTTCGCGACGGCGTTCAACCATGCCGTCTCCGTCCTGGTCATCTCCTGCCCCTGCGCTCTGGGCCTTGCCACGCCCACGGCAATCATGGTGGGCACGGAGCGTGGTGCCAAGGTGGGCATCCTCATCAAGAGCGCCGAGGCACTGGAGGGCGCGTGCGACCTCGATACCGTGGTGCTCGACAAGACCGGTACCATCACCGAGGGCAAGCCTCGCGTGACCGACGTCCGCCTTGCTGCAGGGGTGGGCGAGGGGGAGCTGGCGCGCGTTGCCGCAGTGCTCGAGCGCAAGAGCGAGCATCCGCTGGCGCAGGCCGTCTGCGACTACGTGGACGAGTCGAACGCAGGTGCCGACAAGGGCGTGGACGCAACGGGCTTCCAGCAGGTCGCGGGTAGTGGCGTGCGCGCGACGGTCGACGGGTTCCCCGCAATCGCAGGCAACGCCCGCCTCATGGCCTCGGCTGGCGTGGACGTCTCGGCGCTCGCGCCGCAGGCGGACGAACTTGCGGCGCAGGCAAAGACGCCGCTCTACTTTGCTCGTGATGGTCGCGTGTTGGGCCTTCTCGGCGTTGCCGACGTCGTGAAGCCAACCTCGGCCTCTGCCGTGGCGCGCCTGCGCCACATGGGCGTGCGCACCGTTATGCTCACGGGCGACCAGGCAAAGACCGCCGAGGCCGTGGCGCGCCAGGTGGGTGTCGACGAGGTCGTGGCCGGTGTGCTGCCCAGCCAGAAGGAGCAGAAGGTTCGCGAGCTCCAGGGCGAGGGCCGCAAGGTGGCCATGGTGGGCGACGGCATCAACGATGCCCCCGCGCTTGCCAGGGCGGACGTGGGCATCGCCATTGGCGCTGGTACCGATGTGGCCATCAGCTCGGCAGACGTGGTGCTCATGCACTCCGACCCGGCTGACGTGGCAACCGCCATCGAGCTCTCCCATGCCACCATGCGAGACATTCGCCAGAACCTGTTTTGGGCGCTGTTCTACAACGCGATCTGCATCCCTGTGGCCATGGGCGTGCTCTCGCCTCTGGGCGTGACGCTCAACCCCATGGTGGGGGCGGCCGCAATGGGCTTCTCGTCCGTGTTTGTGGTCTCTAACGCGCTCAGGCTCTTTGCCTGGAAGCCCAGCCGGGCAAGCGAGGGGGATGTCGCGTCCGCCAACGACAAGGCAATTCCGGCTACCGTGGTGTACGATGCCGCGAATACGGCCGAGACCAGTAACGTAGCCGCCACAGATGCGGCTAACAGCGAGAGGAGCAATGCTATGGAGAAGAAGCTTAACGTTGAGGGCATGATGTGCGAGCACTGTGTCGCCCATGTGACCAAGGCTCTCGAGGGGGTTCCGGGCGTGAGCTCGGTCAAGGTCTCGCTCAAGGGCAAGGACGCTGTTGTCGAGGCAGACCCCACCGTGACGGACGACGCGCTTGTCGCAGCCGTGAAGGACGCTGGCTACGAGGCCTCCGTCGCCTAGGGCGAAGGTCTCGCCTGCGAGGGCCCTGGTTTTCTCGCCCGAGGCGTTCCTCGCCTAGAAGTACATGCCGTTCAAGGGTCTCGCTGGCATTGTGCCGCGAGGCCCTTATTCTTGTAGACTAGATATGTCTAATTTGGCTGGCGCTTGGTGCTGCGCCTTGCCACGGGACGAACGGGGGAGCACTTATGGCAAGAATCGGCGCGCTCGAGGCGGGTGGAACCAAGATGATCCTCTCTGTGGGGACGCCAGACGGCAAGGTGACCGAGCACGAGGAGATTCCCACCGGAGGTCCCCATGACTGCGTTGGTCGCATGGTCGAGTGGTTTGGCTCCCACAATGTTGATGCCCTTGGCATTGGCGCGTTTGGCCCCACCGGCGTGAACCCATCGCTTCCCAGCTACGGCAAGATCCTCGATACCCCCAAGACCGCATGGTGCCACTTCGACCTCCTGAGCGCCTTCGAGTCCCTGGGCATTCCCATTGGATATGACACGGACGTCAATGCTGCGTGCCTGGGCGAGGTCACGTATGGCTCGTGCAAGGGGCTCGACACGGTAGTCTACCTTACGATTGGCACCGGCATCGGTGCAGGCGTGATGGTGGGAGGCCGACTCTTGCACGGCATGCTCCACCCCGAGGCAGGCCACATCCTGCTTGAGGTCCAGCCTGGTGATGAGGGCAACTGCGTGTGCCCGTATCATGACCGCTGCCTTGAGGGCTTGGCCGCCGGCCCCTCCATCGAGCACCGCTGGGGCAAGAAAGGCTTCGAGCTGGCAGGTCGCCCGGAGGTATGGGAGCTTGAGAGCACCTACCTTGCCGAGGGCATCTCGACCTACGTGCTGTGCTACTCTCCGCAGCGCATCGTGCTTGGCGGTGGCGTCATGAAGCAGACACAGCTCTTCCCGCTGGTGCGCAAGAAGGTCCTCGAAAATCTGAACGGCTACCTCGTGACGCCGGAGCTTGCGGACATCGACTCTTACATCGTGGAGGCCGGCTGCAGGGGCGACCAGGGCGTCCTCGGCTGCATCGAGCTGGGACGCCGTGCGCTGGAGGCCGCCCGCGGGCAGGTTGCTGGCGCGCGTGGCGTAGGGTGTTCTCAGCCGTGACGCAGGAGCCCGGGCAGGCTGACACGGAAGAGGCCAGAAGCCCAAATCTTCTGATGCTCACCATACATTCATTCGCAGGCCAGAGGATGTTTCCTCTGGCCTGCTCCCTTTTGGCGACAGTTCACGTTTGTGAGACATGATCTCTGGAGGAATTCGCGGCTTCCGATGCGGAGATTGAAATCTCTATACGATAATATTCGCAAAATAATGCGATACGCGATATATTGCGAATAGCAAGATATTGCGAAGGGCGGAGAGCTATGAATGACAGGGTCACGAACAGCGCACTGGCGGGCAGCATTGTCAGAAGGGCCCGCGAGGACAAGGGCCTCTCGCGAGCGAAGCTTGCCACGGAGGCGGGCGTGAGCGCGCGAAGCCTGTACTCGTTTGAGATGGGGGAGTCCGAGAATCTGGGCTTGGGACACTTCCTTAGGATTCTCGACTGTCTCGGGCTCTCGATGTTCATAGGCGAGTCGGATGGCGCTGACGCGAACCATGGCTCGTATGCCGTGCCTGGTTGGAACGACCTCGGCAATCAGTGGCGACTCGATGAGAGGGGGGACACGAGATGAGGGCCAACAGGCAGGCGGTCTTCGTTGGTGGTAACAGGTGCGGGGTCCTGACCGAGGACTCACATGGCTCCATCTCGTTTGCTTACGACCGTGGCTACGACGGAGTCCCGCTGTCTCTGTCCATGCCCGTTGGCCTCGCGCGATATGGCAATCGGGTTGTCCGTCCTTTCCTGCAGGGACTTCTCCCCGACGAGGCCTCCACGCGCGCGTCCATCGGAGCGAGGTATGGTGTCTCGGGCGAGAACCCGTTCCGCCTTCTGGGTGTCGTGGGCATGGAGTGTCCTGGAGCTGTGCAGGTTCTGGAGGAGAATGCCGAACCGCCAGCCACGGATGACACGGACGGGTTGGTCGCGCTTACGGATGCCGAGATTGAAGCGAGGCTCCGAGAAGTGAAAGCTGACATGTCCTCCGTTTGGACAGACGTTGACAGTTCGCTGGGACACTGGTCGCTCGGAGGGTGCCAATCGAAGTTTGCCCTCAGGGAGAGGGAAGGAAAGTGGTATGCGTGCTCCGGATCTGCTGCCACTACTCACATCCTCAAGCCGGGAGTTGCAGGTTACGAGGGCCAGGCACTTGTCGAGTACCTATCGATGCGCGTGGCGCGAACAATCGGCTTGCCCGTCGCGGACGTGGAGTACCGTCGCTTCGGGAGCGAGCATGCGATAGTCATCGGACGATACGACAGGGTCACTATGCCTGACGGCACCGTGAGGCGAATCCACCAGGAGGACCTCTGCCAGGCGCTCGGCGTTCCACCTCAGACGAAGTATGCCGAGCAGGGCGGCCCAACGACGTCAGACATACTCCGCCTGATGCGAATGACCGGCTCGAACGCGCGCGAGAACGCGTACCGATTCATCTTGTATCTCTTCTTCAACTACCTGATTGGCGCTACCGACGCGCATGCAAAGAACCACTCGCTGCTCCACATCGCTCCCGGAGACATGAGGCTCGCGCCGCTCTACGACGTCGCGACCATTGCGGCCTACGAAAGCCTTGCCCCGCGCAAAAGGAAGCCACTGCGAGCAGCCCTCTCAATTGGAGGAGAGAATCGCTTCGGGATGGTCGGACGCGAGCAGGTTGAAAAGATGGTCCGCGACGGCAACCTCGACGAGCTTGGTATTGGTGCCGGCCTCCTCTGCGAGAGGTTCGAGCTTATGGCAGGCATGCTCCCGGGGGCAATCGCGCGAGAAGCAGATGCCGTGGAGAGCGTGGAGCCCGCCTTCCGGCCCCTAGGCCAGAAGATCGTGAACGAGGTCAGCGCCAACTGCCGAAGATCAATCGAGAGACTGTGAGCCGGCGCTTCCCTGACACGGAAGGGGCCAGAAGCCCAAATCTTCTAACGCCCACCACAAGCTCGCAGGCCAGAGGCCATGTCCTCTGGCCTGTTTTCTTTTGGACCGCATTTGGACCACGTTCCTGGCAATCAGTCTTCGGAAAAGTCCGTCCCCGATTGTCGCTGAACCACCCACTACGCAATAGTGAAAATATACGGTTTTGCGTAATGGCGGAAGGTTGCCACCATTGCCGTGCGCCTACCCAAGCAGCCATCGGGCGATGTCGACGATGCGTATCCCCTCGTAGCCGTACTCGGAGTGCCTCGTCCTCGCGATGATCATCTTGGGATAGGCGTCATGTATCTGCAGGAGCGGCTCGCATTCCCTCCTGAAGGTCCTCTCGTTCGAGAGGTCGTCGCTCACCTGGATGTAGACCTTCTCGCCCTGCCTCAGCGCAACGAAGTCGACCTCCTTCTTGTATAGGGCGCCCGTGTAGACCTCATAACCGCGACGCAAGAGCTCGATGGCCACGATATTCTCGTAGACGGGGCCCCAGTCCATGTTCTTGGTGCCACGCTTCGCGTACCTGAACGACTGGTCGACGAGGTAGTGCTTGTCGCCTGATGCGAGGTAGCGCTTCCCCCTGATGTCGTAGCGCCGCACGCGGTAGAAGGCGTAGGAGTTGCAGAGGTAGCCGAGGTAGGCGCCAATCGTCTTGTCGGAAACCTTCAGGCCGTTCGCCGCGAGTGCCTTGGCGATGTTTCGTATCGAGGTAACGTTCCCGACGTTGTCCATCATGAAGTCGCAGAGCCTCTCGAGCTGCTGCACGTTGCGGATGCGATACTTCTGTCGTATGTCACGTAGGACGAGCGTATCGAACACATCTGCCACGTATTTGTATCGGTCGGCTTCGGACGTGTAGGGGTACGAGCCGGCCATGCCCCCTTCGCGCACGTAGCGGTCGAAAGCTTCGTCAACATCCGTGAGCTCGTAGTATTCGCGAAATTCGGCGAGGGAGAAGGGAAACACCTCCAACTCGAAGGTGCGTCCCGTGAACAGCGTGGCTAGGTCGCTCGAGAGCAGGAAAGCGTTCGATCCCGTGACGCAGATGTCATAGCGCCCCGAGGCGTGGAGGCTGTTGATGCATTTCTCGAATCCCTCGCACATCTGCACCTCGTCGATGAAGACGATGTTCTCGGCGTCGGGACGGTATTGCGACTCGATGCATTCATTGAGCGCGTGATATTCGAGGAGCCCCTCGAACTCAATCAGGTTGAAGTTGACTTGGATGATGTTTGCACTTGGGATGGTCTCGCCGGCGCAATGAGCCAAGGCCTCCATGAGCTTCGACTTGCCGCTGCGACGCACGCCCGTGATTACCTTGATGTCTGGGGTGCCCACGACATTCCGGAGCCTGTCCAGGTATGCCGTGCGTTGTATTAGCTTCATAGATGCGCTCCTATTACGCAAAACAAAAATTAGTCAATATCGCGAAATAGTATACGCCCCGTAGTGCTATGCGACAGGTGCTGCTGTAGCTGGGCGGTGGGCGAGGCCTGACAATTCGGAACGATGGAGTGGGGGCTCGTGCGCGGTTCCCTCTGGCAGCGATGGTAGGCTTGAGATCGCACGACGAGCGAAAGGAATCTCTGACGCGGAAGATTGGAAGTTCAAATCTTCTAACCCCCACCACAAGCTCGCAGGCCAGAGGCTATGTCCTCTGGCTCTCTTTCTATTGGTGCATGCGAAGGCGTACGCGGAGCGTGTAACTCATTTCCGAGCCTGTAGACAAGCAAACGGTACACATTCGTTGCCCGAATCTGTACCGACCTGCGCGGGATACACATTCGGGTCCGAATGTGTATCGGCCACGGGACTCATGTCGCCCTCGGTGGCCGCTCTCGCCTAGCCAGGTGCGATTCGAACGTTCTGCAAGCCCAGGCGACGTCCCAAAAGCCGTGGCCCCAAATTCCGTCTCGCGTTTGCGCTACCCTTTCGTAGTGGCTTCCGAGTACGAGAGGGGAAAGCATGGCTGAGAAGACCAGCGAGAACGACGTGGACGTGCCGAGAGCGCAAGGGTCGCCCTTCGGCGATGTCGATGCTGATGTCAGCGCAAGCGCTCCGACTCCCGCGCGCACGCCGCGCGCCCGCGCGGCCGAGCTCAATCGCATCCTCAGCCACGCCGCCTACGCCTACTACGCGCTTGACGCGCCGGAGATGACAGACGCCCAGTTCGACCGCCACCTCCAGGAGCTGCTCGCCCTCGAGAGGGCCCACCCCGAGCTGGTCACGCCCGACTCTTACACCCAGCGCGTGGGTGGCTATGTCTCGGAGCAGTTCGAGCCCGTGCGCCACGCCAGCCGCATGTACTCCATCGACGATGCCATGAACCTGGACGAGCTGGACGAGTGGCTCGCCCGTACCGACGAGGCGCTGGGATCCACGCCCGAGAACCCCGTCGCCTACACCTGCGAGCTCAAGATTGACGGCCTGGGCGTGGCACTCACCTATACGGACGCCCAGCTTGTGCGCGCGGCAACCCGCGGTGACGGCACCGTGGGCGAGAATGTCACGGCAAACGTCCTCACCGTCCACGACGTGCCCCGTGCCCTTGCGTCCGAGGGCCTCTCTCGCGTGGCAGGCGCCGGCCTCGGGCGCTCGATCGAGGTCCGTGGCGAGGTCTACATGCCCAAGCGCTCGTTCGCCCGTCTCAACGAGGCTGCCGACGCTGCTGGCCGTGAGCCCTTTGCCAACCCGAGGAACGCCGCCGCCGGCAGCCTTCGCCAGAAAGACCCCAAGATCACGGCCCACCGCGACCTCGAAACCTTCATCTACGCCGTGGCAGACGAGTCGCCCCTCTCGGTGACAAGCCAATGGGAGTTCCTGCATTGGCTCTCTAGCTGTGGCTTCCATGTGAACCCCAACGCGCGCCGCTGCACCTGCGCGGCCGAGGTGCACGACTTCTGCGCCACGGCGCTGGCGCACCGGGAGGACCTCGACTACGACATTGACGGCGTCGTGGTGAAGGTTGACTCTTTCGCGAGTCAGGCGGCGCTGGGCTTTACCGCCCGCGCGCCGCGCTGGTCCATCGCGTTCAAGTTCCCGCCGGAGGAAAGGCGCACGGTGCTGCGTGACATCCGCATCCAGGTGGGGCGCACCGGCGTGCTCACGCCCGTTGCCGAGTTTGACCCCGTGAGCGTGGCCGGCTCCACCATCGCGCGTGCCACGCTCCACAACATCGACGAGATCCGCCGCAAGAACGTGCGTGTGGGAGACACGATTGTGGTGCACAAGGCTGGTGACGTGATTCCCGAGGTCGTGGGGCCCGTGCTCGAGCTTCGCCCCGCAGGCTCCCAGGAGTTCCAGATGCCCACGCACTGCCCCAGCTGCGGGAGCCCCGTGGTGCGCGAGGAGGGCGAGGTGGCGTATCGCTGCGTCTCCATCGACTGCCCGGCCCAGGCCGTCGAGCGCCTCATCCACTGGGGCAGCCGCAACGCCATGGACATCGATGGCCTGGGAGACGAGCTGGTAGGGCGCCTTGTGGAGCAGGGCACACTCACCGATGTCGCAGACTACTACGACAAGCTCACCGTTGACGCGCTGGCGGCAACCCCCACCGGCCGCGCCTATGAGACGAGCAACAAGGACCACACGGAGGGCGAGGACATTCTTGTCGGCCGCACCATCGCCGAGAAGGTCATGGCACAGGTGGACGAGTCTCGCTCTCGCGGCCTTGCGCGCGTCCTCTTTGGTCTGGGCATCCGCCACGTGGGCGCAAACGTCGCCGGGCTTCTCGCGCGTCACTTTGGCTCGCTCCAGGCGCTCATGGCGGCGGGCGAGGGCGAGATTGCGGCTATCGACGGCATCGGCCCAAAGATCGCAGCCTCCGTGCGCGAGTTCTTCTCGGTGTCGGAAAACTCCGCTGTGCTCGAGCGCCTGCGAGAGGCGGGGGTGGTCCTGGAAGAGCGGGTCACGGCACCCGAGCGCCCGCAGACGCTTGCGGGTCTTACCTTCGTGCTCACGGGGACGCTTGAGAACTACACCCGCGACGAAGCGGGAGCCCAGCTCAAGGCCATGGGCGCCAAGGTGTCGGGCTCGGTCTCCAAGCGCACGAGTTTCGTTGTGGCGGGCGCCTCCGCCGGCTCGAAGCTCACAAAGGCCCAGTCACTCGGCGTGCCGGTGCTTGACGAGGCGGCGCTTGCGCACGTCCTCACGACTGGCGAGGCGCCACAGGCGTAGCGCGTCGGCCTTTGCGTCACCGGCGCCGGCCCACGTCCCTTTCAGCAAACCAACAACGTTGTCGGACCCTCGTGCCATTGCGGCGCGGGGGTCCGCTGCTCAAGCTCGCTTTAAGTCCCACCTCGTAGATTGTTGCTATGCAATCGAAGCGCAAGGCGGGATGCGGGAGGTGGCGCATGATCACATCGCAGGTAGCACTGCCGTCTCCTGGTCAGGCTTCGGTGCACGTCCAGATGGTCTTCAAGCGCACGGAGGCCAAGTACCTTCTCACCGATGCGCAGCGCTTCCGCCTGGAGCGCCTCATATCCGCGCACGTTGCGCCCGACGAGTTCGGCCCCTCTACGGTGCGCAACCTCTACCTGGACACACCCACGCTCCTTCTCGCCCGCCGCTCCCTGGGGCATCCGCTCTACAAGGAGAAGGTTCGCGTGCGCAGCTACCGTGCGGCAGGGGAGCATGACAAGGTCTTTCTCGAGCTCAAGAAGAAGTGCGACGGCGTCGTGTACAAGCGTCGCTGCACCATGGAGCTTGACGACGCCCTTGGCCTGTGCCAATGCCTTCGCGAGCCACGGACGCAGGTGGAGCTTGAGCTTGCCGTAACCGCTGCGCGCGAGGGCGGCCTTCTCCCCGTGGCCTACGTCGCCTACGACAGGGAGGCGTTTTTCTCCACGGAGGACCGCGATCTTAGGCTCACGTTTGACAGGCGCGTGCATGCCCGTTGGAGCTCGCTTTCGCTCACCGAAGATGTGGGCGAGCCGGTGCTTTCGCAGGGCCTCAACATCCTCGAGGTCAAGACGAGCAAGGCCATGCCCCTGTGGTTTGTGGCGTTTCTCTCGGAGGAGAGGCTGAGAAAGGCCACCTTCTCGAAGTACGGAACCGCATATCGCCTGCGCTATCCCAAGGGGTATCGTCCCCAGCTGGCACCCGCTCCCGTAATGGTGCCGGGAGGCGTCTCACTGCCGGCCACCAATCCAGTGGGGGCCATCGCCAGGGCCTGGCACGCCTAGGCGGGCATCCCATCCAACGCAAAAGGAGGTCTCGCATGCTTGACTCCCTGTTTTCAACTTCCACGGCGACCGCGTCGACGGCCACGAGCGTCGAGTTGCTGCCGCTTCTCGTCTGCACGCTGTGCGCGCTTGTCCTGGGTGCCGTGCTTGCCGCCGTGTACTCGTACCGGCAGCGGCACACGCGCTCGTTCACCATTGCGCTTGTCGTGATTCCTGCCATCGTGTGCGTGGTGATTGCCATGGTGAACGGCAACCTTGGCGCAGGCGTGGCCGTCGCGGGCGCCTTTAGCCTCGTGCGCTTTAGGAGCGCACCCGGCTCTGGCCGCGACATCGCCTACGTGTTTCTCGCCATGGCGGTGGGCCTTGTGGCCGGCATGGGCTACCTTGCCGCCGCAGCGATGGTGACTGTGGTGATTGGTGGGGCCTGCCTTGCGCTGCAGCAGTTCACGGGTCGGTCGCGCACGCACGCGCGCGACCTCAGCCTGCGCATTACCGTCCCGGAGGACCTTGACTACAGCGGCGCCTTCGACGACGTGCTTGCGCGCTACACCACCTACCACGAGCTGGCTTCCGTCAGGACCTGCAACATGGGAAGCCTCTTTAGGCTCACCTACGACGTTGGTATGGAGGCGGGAACGAGCGAGAAGGCCATGATCGACGAGCTGAGGGCTCGCAACGGCAACCTGGAAGTGTCCCTCTCTCATCAGGAGGTGAGCGGCTATGGGCTCTAGGAACATGCACACCGGATTTGGCATCCTTCGCACCTGTGTGGCTGCAGGCCTTGCCCTTGCCCTGACCGCGGCCCCGCTTGTGGGGTGCGCGTCAGCGTCATCGGGGTCCGGCACGTCTGCGGCCAGCGCGGTGTTAACGGACGAGACGGCGGCTACCACTACGGCTGCGACCACGTCCGGCAATGCCGTCACACTGCTCGACACGACGGACGTCTACTCGGACCGCGACCAAAGCGGTGACTACGATGCCTCCAATGCAACCGCTATCACGCTCGCGGACGGTGGTACCACGGTTACGGGCTCGGGCGTTACGGTTGACGGCTCGACCGTCACAATCACCCAGGCAGGGACCTATGTCGTCTCGGGTACGCTTTCTGACGGGCAGATCGTGGTTGACGCTGCCGATGATGCCAAAGTGCAGATAGTCCTTTCCGGCACGAGCGTGACCTCCGCGGATGCCGCCGCCATCTACGTTAAGGCTGCCGACAAGGTCTTCCTCACGTTGGCCGAGGGTACCACAAACGCGCTTGCCACCACGGGCTCGTTTGCGGACGCCGGGGATGGCAACAACGTGGACGGCGCGGTCTTCTCGAAGGCTGACCTCACGGTGAACGGCTCGGGGTCCCTCTCGGTCTCAAGCGCGCAGGGGCATGGCATCGTGTGCAAGGACGATCTCGTGATCTATGGCGGGACGGTTGACGTCACGGCTGCCGGCCACGCCATGCAGGGCAAGGACTCCGTAGCCATTGGGGCGGGAACGCTCAAGCTCACGGCGGGCACCGACGCGATCCACTGCGCCAACGACGAGGACGCCGAGAAGGGCTGGGTCTACGTCTCTGGCGGCACCATCACGGCCACGGCCACATCCGACGGCATTGACGCCGGACTCTTCCTCGAGGTGGACGGCGGCTCCATTGACGTTGCCGCTGCAGATGACGGATTGCACGCCGAGTACGGGCTGGTCATAAACGGTGGCACCATCACGGTGAGCCAAAGCTCCGAGGCGCTCGAGGGCTCCTACGTCGCCATCACGGGCGGCGTCATCGATGCCACCGCAACGGATGACGGCATCAACGCGGCGGGGGACCCCACGGAGACGTCTGCGGCCGATGGTGGCGCGGTGGGCGGGGGCATGGGCGGCATGGATGAGAATGACTCCACCGCCTATGTGACCATCTCAGGTGGCACCGTGCGCGTCGATGCCTCGGGTGATGGCATCGACTCCAACGGCAACCTTACGATCTCTGGCGGCGAGACCTACGTGAGCGGACCCACGAACGACGGCAACGGTGCGCTTGACTATGCAGGCAGCGGTACGGTGACGGGCGGCACAATCATCGCGACGGGCTCGACCGGGATGGTCCAAACGCTTGCGGCATCAGGCAGCCAGGGCGTCATGCTCGTCTCGGCGTCCGGAAGCGCCGGCGACTCGATCGAGGTGCTTGACTCTGCGGGTAACGTGCTTTGCTCCACAACCGCGACAAAGCAGTTTGCTTGCGTGGTCGTGAGCTGCGCGGGGCTTGAGTCCAACGGGGCCTACACGCTGCGCGTGGGGTCCTCCGAGACGAGTGTCACCTTGAGCGACGGTTCGTACTCGGACGTCTCGGGTGGCTTTGGCGCAGACGGTGGCATGGGTATGGGTGGGCCCGGCTCGGGTGGTCAGGTGCCGAGCGACACGCAGGCCCCAGGCGGTTCTGGTGGGCAGTCCCAGGCCCCCTCGTCTGCCGCCCAAGGCTAGGTGGCTGCTTCTCGGTGCGTCTTCGTGCTACCCTCATTTCAACGGTTCGACGCGGTCTGAGAGTGGCCGCGCCGCGTCATATGGGGGTGGGTATGCAGCGCCTTGTGGTTGTCGAGGACGACCTGGATATCAAAAACGAGCTTCTCGTACTCCTGCGCCGCAACGGCTACGACGCTCGGGCCATCGAGGGCTTCTCGGACGTGGTGGGGCAGATCCTCAATGCCTCACCAGACCTTGTGGTCCTTGACCTTAATCTCCCCGGCATCGACGGACAGTACGTGTGCCGCGAGCTTAGGCGCAAGAGCAGCGTCCCCATTGTGGTGGTAACCAGTCGCGACAACGAAATGGACGAGCTCGTCTCGCTCTCTGCCGGCGCCGATGACTTTGTTCCCAAGCCCTACAACGGCCAAGTCCTCCTCGCCCACATAGCCTCTGTGCTCAAGCGCAGCTCTGCTACAACGCTTGAGTCCTCCCTTGTCACCCACAGAGGGGTCACGCTCGACACGGCGCGCTGCGGGGTGTCGCATGACGGTCGCACTGCCGAGCTTACGAAAAACGAGTTGCGCATCCTTTCGCTTCTTATGAGAAATGCTGGCTCGGTGGTGTCACGGCAGCGCATCCAGGAGGAGCTTTGGCAGTCCGACGAGTTCGTGGATGACAACACGCTGACGGTCAACGTGAGCCACCTGAGGCAGACGCTGGCGGGCATTGGCGTCACGGGTTTCATTGCCACAAAGCGTGGCATGGGCTACATCATCGAGTAGACCTGCCATGAGATTCGGGTCGTATCTCAAGGACCATGCGGCGGCGATTACCCTTCGCTGCGCAGCCGTCATGCTTGGGGCATTTATGCTGGTAGGGTATGGAACAGATGCCGGAGCGGCGTGCTTCTCGGCGGCTCTCGTCCTTGTCGCCTGCCTGGCTGCAGACGTTCTTGACTACAGGCGCCGCATTGGCTTCTTGCGTGAGGTGTCGCGCAGCGCGGACGGCCTTGACAGGCCCTACCTCACGCCCGAGCTGCTTGAGCGGCCGGACTTCCTTGAGGGGCGCGTGCTGTACGACGTCCTCGGGCGGGAGTCGAAGGCGATGGCAGACGAGGTGGCGGACCTCCGGACGGCTTCGCGGGAGTATCGCGAGTACATCGAGACCTGGGTGCATGAGGTGAAGACCCCCATTGCGGCGGCGCACCTCGTGGCGCAAAACCACCCCAGCCCCAATGTCGATGCCATGGATGCGCAGGTGGCGCGCATAGAGGGATACGTTGAGCAGGCCCTTTACTACGCGCGTGGAAGCTCGCTTGACCGTGACTTCTCCATTCGCGAGGTCGTGCTTGGAGACGTTGTGCGCGATGCGCTGCGTAGGAATGCCCGCGCCCTGATCGACGCGCGCGTTACGCCCGGACTAGGGGAGGGCCTCGACGCCACGGTTCGCGCCGACCCAAAGTGGCTGTCGTTTATCGTGGGGCAGCTCTTGGTGAACGCGGCCAAGTATCGCCGGCCCGAAGACGCGGCGGCTGCTGGTCACGTGCGCATCTCCGCGCTGCGACGCAGCCGCGGTATGGATGCGTACGAAACTGTGCTCACGATTGCGGACGATGGCATTGGCATTCCGGAGTCGGATGTGTCGCGCGTCTTTGACAAAGGATTTACCGGGGAGAACGGGCGGCGGTTTGCCAAGTCGACAGGCATGGGCCTCTATCTGTGCCGGGCGCTTTGCCAGAAGATGGGGCTGGGGATATCCCTTGAGTCCCGGGCGATAGGCTCGAACACCGGAACAGAGGTACGCCTTGCCTTCCCTGAGGCAACGACGCAGCGACCAGAATAGCGGTTGCTTGCGCTGCCGGCTATCCGTGCAGTAGCATCTCTAACAGACTGCGGCGGCCCTCTGCAAGCTCTGGTGTGTCAAGCCTCTTGAGGTGCTGACGCATTGTCCTTCCCTTGTGGCCAACAAGATGTTCCCCAATCTTCAAGCGAAGCCTCTCGGCCTCGGCAAAGTCTGTCAGGTCATTGGGGTGGACGGGAATGACCTTGTATCCCAAGGCCTCTATGTCGCTCTTCCTGATTTCGTCTTTGCGTCGTTCGGCCAGCGTGTCGTGACGCTCTCGGCTGTCGTACTCGACGTCCAGCAGAAACTCAGCCCATGCGATGTCTGGCATATAGCTATCCCCATGGGTGAGGTGTCGCTTGTCGGCTGGTACGACCAGCGTTGGGTTGAGAGTAGGCCGCGGATACCCCCACCCGCCATAGCGTTGGGGAAGGATGATGACTGCTGCGAGGATGGACTCCATCGGCGAGAAGGAGTTTCCCAATGCCCAGCGAAGTGTGTCGCGCGCTGGTCGTATACCCCGCATGCCGCCGGCTCGCCGAAGGAAGGCGTGTAGTCTTCGCGCGGTGGTGAGAGGCTCCAGGAAATACGCACACCCCGAGCCTCTTTCGCCTGGTATCTTCCGGGCATAGGTGCCAAGCAGCTCATCGCAGAGCATGAGCCGTGATGGCAAATCTGGGATTTGGCGGCATTTCCACACAAAATAGCACTCGGGTGAAAGCGTGAAGATGTTATCCCTTAGTCGGACCAGGCTACCCATCGGCAGTTGCTGTGGGAGGAGGTAGGTCTTGGTTGCGCCACTGTTATTTCGATCGCTCGGTGAACTCACGAACAGCTCGACAGGCTCATTCTCTGCGGGATCCAACAGCCATCGCAGATTAATAAGGCTTGTTTTGTCGAACTCCTCGCGGGTGTTGACGCATGAGTTCGGGGGAAGAGTAGTTATCCGGCAGCGTTCGTAGAGCAAATCCCCCGTATGCATGGCAGATATTGCTCGATCGAGAGTAGCCCCGGCGACAATCAACCTCTTTTGCATGGCTTCCTCCCATCACGATGTACTCCGTGAAGCTGAGATTGGCGAAACTACACGCAAAATTGAGGATATGAAGGTTATTTAATTGTCCTGGGAATACTTCCGGCAAGCGATAGGTTTCCATCGGCAAGTGGATAATTATGTTATCCCATTTGAGTGTTGAATGGATGCATTGCGGAGATGCCTGGGTCTCTTCCCACTTATCGCTCAAGTACACCGGAGGTCTTCAAAACCTCAATTCTGTGTGTAGTTTGGCGATTTCTTGTTACGCGTAGTTACGTTACGCCCTGCGCCAGGGCCTCGCGGCAATCACCGACGCCGTTTCCTTACGAAAACACAAGGTATGATGCAGCTCAATCGATGGCAGTCGCCTGCGCGCTCGCCGAGTATGGTCATGTCAACGAGCGAAAGGAACGTATATGGCTTCATTCACCGTCCCGGCCATCGATGGCATGTCAGACGCAGCGCCATCAGCCTCACCACCAGCCATCCTTACCTGTCAAAACGTCGAAAAGTACTACGGTACCAGGGAAAACATCACAAAGGCCCTCGACGGGGTCTCACTCGAGGTGCACGCAGGCGAGTACGTGGGCATCATGGGAGCATCCGGATCCGGTAAGACGACGCTGCTCAACTGCATCTCGACCATAGACCGACCGACGGCTGGCCACATCCTCATCGAAGGCCAGGACATCACGAAACTCAAGCAGAGCCAGCTCGCGCGATTCCGCCGCGAGCGCCTGGGCTTCGTTTT
This sequence comes from Tractidigestivibacter sp., assembly GCF_057241865.1. Taxonomy (NCBI): domain Bacteria; kingdom Bacillati; phylum Actinomycetota; class Coriobacteriia; order Coriobacteriales; family Atopobiaceae; genus Tractidigestivibacter; species Tractidigestivibacter sp. The sequence goes on along the minus strand of NZ_DBHHPX010000022.1, from coordinate 8,507 downwards.
CCAGGACTCCAACCTCCTGGACACGCTGACGGCTCGCGAGAACATCGCGCTCGCCCTCACGATCAATCGCATCGAGCCGTCCCAGATTGAGGGCCGCGTGGACGAGGTGGCAGCGCGCCTGGGCATCACGGACGTCCTCGCAAAGTATCCCTACGAGATGTCCGGCGGACAGCGCCAACGCGTAGCCGCAGCCCGAGCCATCGTCACACGGCCCTCGCTGGTTCTCGCCGACGAGCCCACTGGTGCGATCGACTCAAAGAACTCCAGAAACCTCCTGGAGAGCTTCGAGCAGATGAACGCTTCGGGCGCGACCATCGTGATGGTAACCCACGACTCCTTTGCCGCAAGCTATGCCAAACGCATCCTCTTCATCAAGGACGGTCGCGTGTTCAACGAGGTCGTCCGCGGAGCCAAGACGAGAAAGCACTTCTTCGACCAAATCATCGACGTGGTGTCGTTCCTGGGCGGGGAGGCCGCCGATGCTCGCTAAAATCGCCTTCGGCAACGTCCGCAGGTCACTGCGCGACTTCTCTGTCTACTTCTTGAGCCTCGTCTTTGGCATCTGTGTCTTCTATGCGTTCAACTCCATCACGCAGCAATCTGCCGTGCTCGACTTAAACGAGGACTCTCGCCAGGTAATCGCCATGCTTTCGCGGCTCATCGGCGGTGTGTCCGTCTTTGTCGCCGTTGTTCTGGGGCTGCTCGTCGTCTACGCGAACCAGTTCCTCATCCGACGTCGCAAGCGTGAGTTTGGCATCTATCTCACCTTGGGCATGAGTCGTGGCCAGGTGTCGCTCATCGTGATGCTTGAGGCGCTCATTGTTGGCGTAGGGGCGCTTGCCGTAGGGCTTCTTGCGGGAATTCTTCTCTCGCAGATTATGCTTGTGGTGACCGCGCACGTCTTTGCTGTGACCATCTCGGGCTTTTCTCTCGTGTTCTCGCCCACAGCAGCCCTTGCCACGCTTGGCTGCTTTCTGCTCATGTTTGCCGTTACGCTCCTGTTCAACGTGCGTGCCGTCTCCTGCTTCGGGCTCATCGACCTCATCAACGCCGACAAGGTGAGCGAGAAGGCAAGGATTCGCAGCCTGCCGGTCTGTGTCGTGCTGTTTGTGGTATCGCTGGCGCTCATCGGTGTCGCGTACCACGAACTCATCCAGAACGGCATGCTCTACATCGACAGCCAGTTCAGACTTGCCACCCTCCTCGTGAGCGTGGGCACGCTGCTGTTCTTCTTCTCGCTCTCGGGGTTTCTCCTGCGTGCGGTGCAGTCGAACAAGAGGCTCTACCTGCGTGGCCTCAACATGTTCTCGCTACGCCAGCTCAACAGCCGAATCAACAGCGCGTGGCTCTCCATCTCGATCGTGTGCGCGGCTCTGTTCCTGGCAATAACATCTACCTGCGGCGGGTTTGCCATCGCAGACTCGATGAACCAGAGCATTGAGGAGAGAACTCCGTTCGACGCCTCCTTTACGTCCTACACGGCCATGTCTGCGGCGTCACCCGAGACGGACGAGAACGGCGTTGCTCTCGACCAAACGCTTCCGGATAATGTGGCGGCAATGGATGCTGTCGGTGGTGACATGGTTGCGTCCATCCGTGCTGCAGCACCAAGCTGGGACGAGTACGTCGAGCAGAGCTGCCAGATTGACCGTTATTCTGCCGACGGCCTCACGGGAAGCGCCCTCTTGGAAGGTCTGGACGTGAAGATCCCCAAGCAGTTCCAGCAGTCAGGGGATGCCTCACTCGGAATCATGGGCATCTCGCAGCTCAACGCTGCCCTTCGCATGCAAGGCAAGGCGGAGCTCTCTCTCGCCGATGGTCGGGCGATGCTTGTCACGACCAGCCACTCTTACCTCGACTTCTGGTGCGAGGTCGCCTCGAAGCGCGGGTCAATCACCATTGCTGGCGAGGAGCTCTCGCTTGTCTCGGCAGACGATGTCGCCCTCTTTGCGGATACCGATGGAGGCTCCTGGTGCTCCATCGTCGTTCCCGACTCATTCCTCGCGACCCATGGAGACCAGCTTTCACGCAGCTATTCCGTCCTCGACGTGACGTATCGCCCGGGCATCTCCGAGCAGGACTTCCTCGATGCGCTTGAGGTGGCGTTCCCGACCGAGGGCTCGCTCTCCGATGCCTATGCGCCAACGCTCAGCACCTGGCCGTACTTCAACTACACCACAGCGACAAAGATTCGCACTGCGTCCGTTGGCATTTCGGCCACGATTGCCTACGTAGCCATCTACATTGGCTTTGTGCTTCTCGTCTCCTGCGCTTCGATCCTTGCCATTCAGCAGCTCTCCGCGGCAGCGGATAACGTCACGCGCTATAGAATCCTTCGCGAGCTTGGCGCCGAGCGATTAATGATCGACCGCGCCCTGCTCTTCCAGGTTGCCGTGTACTTTGTCTTTCCGCTGGCGCTTGCCCTTGCGCACTCCTTCGTTGCCCTTGGGGTCATCAAGAACGTTGTGGAGACGCTGGGCATGGCCAACTTCATGCGGCCGACGCTCGTCACGGGTGCGATAGTGCTGGCGCTCTATGGCGGCTACTTCTGGGTGACCTACGAGACCTCAAGAGGAATTGTGGAGCGCTCGGGCGCGAGACGGGAGTAGGCGCGCAAAGGGATGGAATCGGACCAGGAATTGCACCAGCTATCCATTATTCCACTCTTCGCGAAGCAGCGCGCGTGGCGTTCCGTCACGGAGCCAATGGCACCGTTTGCGGTATGGCCGAGGAATCACATAATATGGCCCCAGCGGTTTGGTTATAAAGACAATAACTAAAGGTTGTCGCCCAGCAAGGACGGCCGATCAAGGAGGTGCATTCCGATGGGCACAGAAGAGATAGCATCCAGGCGCCTGCTTCGGAATGCGTGAAATCACCCCCGAGGCGGTAGCAGGTCCTTCGCAACGTTAAAGTCGACATGGTGGCACCGCGGATACGCCGAACGAGACGGCGACGTGATTCCCAGAAGGAGCAGGCGCGTTTTTCCCCGGTCGGCGAAGAGCCGACAACTCCAGATGGGTTCCTACTACGCGAGAGGAACAAAGATTGGGCTCGCACCAGTCGAGCCGTTGTGAGATAGCACGTGCCTACAACATACGTCGCATCCCACAGGGGAGCGACCTCCCTAAGGGGGAGAGTCCAAAGTTCTAGAGATTGGGGCGGGCGCCCGGCCGGGCGCCCGCCCCTTGCCATGCCGGGGTCATGGGTGGCTTGCCTGGCAGGGAGGTGCAGCAGAAGGATGCACAGAAAGCCTCGAGGCTAGAGGCCTCGTCTGCGGGGCCTGCGCTAGACTTGGGTGCTTGAGCCGGCGCCCGCCGGCAGACCCACGGGAGGGATGAGGCCCATGCTCAGAATCGGCCATGCCATACTGCACGTCTTTGACTTCGAGAGCGGCAGCACGTTCTTCTCGCAAAGCGAGCTTGACCTTGACAACCGCCAGACCCGCTCCTACGTGACGCGAAGGCTGCGCCGCATATGCTCAAGCGCCGAGAGCAAGCACGGGACGTTTGCCCCCGAGAGCAACTTTGCCTCGGGGCTCAAGGAGTACTTTGCTGGACGGGTGTCGTTTGCGGACTTCTCCGTCCAGATTGCCCAGTGGTTCTGGGAGGAGCTGCGACGTGCCGAGGACCTCGAGCAGTGCGACCTTCTCGTTGCGGATTTTACGGACACGGGCGATATGAGAGCCTCGGCCAATGCGGACGAGGACGCCGTTGCCGATGCCTACGAGTCCGAGGGGACGCACCTATTTGCTATGGTGCTTTTGCCCAGAAAGCAGGCGTTCATCCACGAGGTGGACGAGAATGGCAACGAGATTGCCCGGCAGGACGCCACGCTTCCCAACCCTACGCAGAAGGTCGACACGTATGTGCTGATCAACGCCGAGACCTTGGACATCGACTTCCACGACAAGGAGCGAAGCGTTGCCGGGGAGCCGCGCCAGATCATCCCGGAGCTCTTTTTGCAGTGCACTCAGGAGGCCTCGAGTCACGAGGTTATCGACGAGGTCACGAGCATCGTGGGGGACCTCTCCGAGGAGTACGGCCTTACCGCGGCCGTGGAGGTCTCCCGCGCGAAGGCGGCGCTGGCTCGCCGTGCCGATGCCGACGAGGCCATCCAGCCTGCCGATGTGGGACGCGAGGTCTTTGAGGACAATCCCGAGATGGCGCAGCGCTTCGAGGAGCGCACCCGCGAGCGCGAGCTGCCCGAGGAGGTGCCGGTGCGAAGGGGTGCGGCCAATCGACTCACGCGCACGCACCGCATCCGCACCGATACGGGCGTGGAGATTGCGTTTCCCTCCGAGCTTGCCGAGCGTCCCGGCTACATCGATTTCGCGCATCAAGAGGACGGCAGCATCTCGATTGTGATCAGTAACGTTGCCCGCATCGAGAATCGGTAGAATTGGCGGCTGGCGGTTTCGCGCGCCCCTGGCATTGGCGTCGGCACCGCCGCTGGCCGCTTGGCACCGTGTGTTTTTCGTCCTCTCCGCGGCTAACGGGTAGAATGGCATCCGTGACCTAAACGTATCCCAGTCGTACCCAGGAGGCCTTATGCAGACCAGCGGCACCAGCAGCCGACGCGCCAACGAAGCGCTCGCCCCCGCGCGTACCGTCACGCGCAGGGATGCCTTCAGGCTGCTCATCGGTGCTGGGGCACTTGCTCTTGTAAGCCCTGCCACCGCTTTTGCAACTTCCCAGTCGGACATCGACGCCGCCCAGTCGGACGCTGACGCCGCCCAGTCGCAGCTCGACCAGATCGGTCAGGAAGTCTCGGACCTGTCCTCGCAGCTCTCCGATACTGTTGGCAAGATCGATGACGTTTCCGCGCAGATTGACCAGCTTCAATCCGACATCGAGGCCAAGCAGACCGACATCGACGCAAAGCAGAAGGACATCGACGCCAAGCAGGACGAGATTGAAGGGAAGCAGCAGGTCCTCGGCGACCGCATGGCCGCTGCGTTCAAGTCTGGCAATGCCAACACCATCGATCTGCTTCTCTCCTCGGCGTCCTTCGAGGAGCTTACATCAAACATCTACTATCTTGACAAGGTGTCCGAGCAGGACAACTCCATGATCGAGGAGGTCAAGAGCCTCAGGGCCGATCTCGAGGTCCAGAAGTCGCAGCTTGAGGACGACAAGGCCGCGCTCGAAAGCCAGCAGGCCGACCTTTCCTCCCAGAAGGACCAGCTCAGCCAGCTCAAGAGCGACCAGGAGTCCCAGCTTGCCAACGTCCAGGCCAAGCAGCAAGAGGCCCAGGACCTCGTCGGCCAGCTCAACTCCAACGTGCAGAGCCTTATCGACCAGAGAAACGCCGAGCTTCTCGCCGCCCAAGAGGAGGCTCGTCGCGTGGCGGCCAGCCGAGCCTCAAGTGGCTCTTCCAGCAGCAGCTCTGCGAGCGGCACCGCAAGCGTTCCCTCGGGCTCTTCGGGCTCTCAGGCGGCTGTCATCTCCGCCACCTACAGTACGGGGTCGACCGGTGCGGGCTACTGCGCGGCGTGGGTCTCCAACGTCTTTGCCAATGCGGGCATCGGCTCGTTTGGTGGCAACGCCTGCGACATGTACTGGTCGTATTGCTCCAGCTCAGACAAGTCGTCTATCCAGGCAGGCATGATCATTGCCGTACCCACCGAGCCGTACTCCGCCGCCGCGCGCCTGTACGGTCACATTGGCATCTACGTGGGGAACGGCACCGTCCGGCACTGCCTGAGCGGCGTGATCACAACCCAGAGCCTGGACTCGTGGATCAACCAGTTTGGCGTTACCTCCACCCCCAGGTGGGGCTGGCTGGGCGGCGTCGTTCTTGCATAGCCTGCGCGAGAGGGGCGAGGTGACCTCTGTTCCACAGACGCCCGCTCAGGTGACGCTTGGCGTCATCTCTGCTGTGATGGCTATCTTGGGCGGGATCGTCCTGCTTGCGGGCGGCCTTGTGCTCTTTGCTGCCGCAACCGGGCAGGTGGATGCCTTCGATTCGGGGCTGAGCATTGCGGGCATCACGCTTTCTGGCTGGTCGCCTTTGGGCCTTGCGGTAGTGGTTCTCGGTGCCGGGGTCCTGCTCTGCGTGACGGCGTGGTTGGGGCTTGTTGCATCGCGCAGCTCCGGTAGGGTAGGGCCATATCGGTTCCTCTGCTATCTGGTTGGCCTCGTGCTTCTCGTGGCCATCCTCTGGAGCTGGGGTGCCGGAACCGTGCTCATCTTCAATCCCATCGTGCTCTCGGCGACCATCACCTACGTGGTGGTGTGCTCGTCGCTTGCCGACCGCGTGCAGCGCGAGCACGACGAGGGTGTGAGGGGGGAGTCCTTCCTGCTCGACGGTCACCAGCGGGCACTGCGCCTGCTCTCCGAGGTCCTCATGGTCTCGGCAGCCCTAAATGCAGTGATCACGGTAATCCTGTGGTATGCCATCTCGCAACTTGACCCCTCGCAAACGGTGACGCTTGGCTCGGCATCGCTTATGGCGGGGCAGCTTGCGGGCCGTGCCCTCACAGCAGGTCTTGTCTCCTCGGCAGTCAACCTCATTGTGGGGTCCCTGGGCTTTCGAGGCGCTAACCAACCCGAGAAGATTCGCCCGTTTCTCTGGGTATCCGCCATCTCGCTCGCGTATGCGGCAGTCCAGCTCGTGGGCGCAATCCTCTCGTCAGGCTCTCTGGGCAGCGTCCAGACGAGCTCGATCACCGATGCGCTGCTCTACGGCGCCTGCACGTATCTCAGCGTGAAGACTCGCCGCCAGTCGCGTGGCCACAAGGGCGCGGCAACTGGCGGCGAGATGAGCTGTTAGACAGGCGCGATGCCGGCTGAGGCGGACGGCTACTCCTCGGGCTGGGTGAGCTCCAGCTCCATAAGGCGTGCAATGCTCACGATATAGATCTTGAGCGCGCGCTTGAGGCTCTCCTCAGAGACGCCCTCGTCGGCGCCGTGCTCGATGCCAACCCAGCTCGGCTCCTTTGCATGGGGCTCGTGAGGGCCAAAGGCGCAGGCCCGGCGGAAGTGGCGCGCATAGGTTCCGCCGCCGATGGTAAACGCCTTGCCCTTGCGGCCCGTGTATTCGGAGTACGTCTTGAGCAGCGTGGTGATTTCGGGCGAGATGGGGTCGATGTAGAAGGGCGCAACGTTGCGTCCCTCCTCGAACGTTGCGTTGTAGAGAGCGGCGAAGCGCCTGAGCTCTATCGTGATGCGGCTGCCCGAGGTCGAGGTGGGATAGCGCGAATCGACTGTCTGCACAAAGCGGTCGCCAACCGTGCGGACGGTGCCGCCAACGCACGTGAGCGCGCCGAACTTGTCGTCTGCTGCCGCGATGCCCAGGGACTTGCCGTCGCTGGCGTGGCAGACCTCCTGCTCGAGGTGCAACCAGAGCCTCTCGGCATTGGTGAGGTTCTCTACATGCTTAAGGAGGTAGTCGGCGAGGGCCCCAATTGCGTTCACGGTGCCTTCCGGCATGGACGCATGGCCTCCCTTGCCGTGTGCGGTCACGCATGCGCGGCCCTCGCCTGCGGCCTTGACGTCAATGCCGTCCCGCGATGGCAGCTTGTCCGCGTCTACGCGCACGACGGCCGTTGCCTGCCCGGGGATTGCGTTTGACACGGTGCCACCGTCAAGAGACTCGATGACACCGTCACCTATGGGTTCGGACGTGAACTTGCCGCTGTAGAGCCCCTTCTCCCCGCAGATGAGAGGGAAGTCCGCGTCGGGGGAGAAGCAAAAGGCCGGCTCGGAGCAGCAGGCGAGGTAGTGCCCGACGTCGGCCATGCCGGTCTCCTCGTTGTTGCCAATGATGCAGCGCAGCGTGTAGGGGAGCGGCTTGCCCATGCTCTCGACGCGACGGGCAAAGAAGTGCGCAGCCCAGAGCGAGAGGACCAGAGGCCCCTTGTCATCGAGCACGCCTCGGCCCAGAAGGTAGCCGTCCTTGCGGGTGACATCGAGTGCGGGAACGCTCCAGCCAAGCCCCACGGGTACGATGTCCGAGTGGGCGATGGTGGCCACGTAGGGTGCACCCTCATTGCCGGTCACATCTCCGTAGCCGATGTAGCCGTCGAGGTCTGTCACGGCAAGGTCAAGACGACGGGCGATGCCCTCGGCTGCCATCAGGGCCTCGTTGGCCTTGGGACCGTAGGGCTTGCCGGGCTCGGCTGCCGAGAGGTCCTCGACAGACTCGATCTTCACGAGCGTGCGGATGTCTTCTACGACATCCTCCCACACCTCTTCCACGTATGCGTCGACCTCGGCCGTAAGCTGTCCGTCTGTGGTCTGTGCCATACTTCCTCCCAAAGGGTTGCTCATTCGTGCCCTACCATCTTAGACGGTTGTGTGAGGACAGTGGGTTCACGTGCAATTCGGACTCGCACGCAAGGACGCAAGGCGCTGTCGTGCGGTCGGCTGCGCCCTTCGCGAGGCCTCCATGCCTTCCGGCTACAATGCCACCTCCTGCTATCGACACGTAAGGAGGTCCCGGGCAATGAAGACCAGCTATATGAAGTCAAGACCTAGAGACTGATTTGTTCGACCGACACCGAT